>CAJYIL010000629.1 GCA_913774795.1 Pseudobdellovibrionaceae bacterium | reverse complement strand
CGGGTCCAGAGAAGACCGCGGCGATCATCGGGACCTGATTGAAAAGATCTCTAAATCGCTGTTGTTGAGCTTCGGCCCTCGCCCGCCACTCTCGTTCAAGCTTGAGGGCGTTGGAGAGGAGCCGGTTGGCGTCTTCGAGCTTGAGCGTCGCTTGGCGCTCGGATGTAACATCTGAGCCGATCGCGAAGAGCATCCCGTCGAATCGCCGAGCGCGCCAACGGATCCAAAGTTCGGTGCCGCCTTTGGTGATCATTCTCGAGTGGTAGTTGAAGAGTTCCCGACCCTCGAGTGTTCTGCGGCCAGCTTGCATCCCGGATTCTACATCGTCGGCGTGCATGAATCGCGGGAATGGTTCGCCGACCATTTCTTCGGCGGAGTAGCCAAGCATATGCTCGGTCGCGGGGTTGACTTGCGCAATCACGAGGTGGTGATCGACCACCACAAACATGTCTGTCGCGAGCTCGAAAAAGTTGCGCAGTAATTCAAAGTCTAATTTCGGATCTTGCGGCGACATGCTCTTATCTTTGGGAAAATCGCGACGGCTTTGTAGACCAGATTTCGGCAGCTCGATTCGTTATTAATTCCTCAACATTCTCGACCTCAAGAGTCGCGGTCGAAGAATGAGTAAGTAAGTCAGAAGACCGGCCAAGGCCCCGCCCAAATGTGCTCCGTGGCCAATTGGCAGCCCCCCGCCTTCTGCTTGGGCTGCGAGACCCCAAAGATCGAGTGCGACAAACGCAATCGCCCCGACCAAAGCCGGAAGTGGCACGATCGCAAAGAGAACGATTTTCTCTTTCGGGAACAACAAACTAAACAAAAGCACTAGACCCGCGATCGCGCCCGACGCTCCGAGAGCCGGCAGATCGGGTTGACCCAGGAGAAAATTGGAGAGAAGCGCGTGCGAGAGCGACGCGATCACGCCCGCGACCAAATAAAAGCCCAAATAAAATTTCGAACCGAGAAACTGCTCAAGGAATCTTCCGAAGCTATTGAGCACGAACATGTTCAAGAAAATATGCAGAAGCGCTTGATGGGAGAACACGCTCGTCAAAAGCGTCCAGGGATGCGTCGCAAGGTTTGAATAGCTCACCAAAAAATTGGCCTCCATGAATGAGGCTGGCTGCGTGTACCAGAGGATAAACACGCCAATGTTGATGAGGATCAGTATGGTTGTAACGGGTGAATCTCGACGTAGCACTACGCCTTTTTTAACATGGGTGCTCGATATTCTAAGAGTTCTTTTTCGAGTGCCTCGATGCGTTTGATGTGCTGAGTGACGTCGTAAACGGTCCCGATTCGTCCGTTGTTCCCATCGGGTTCAGAGATGACTTCCATGTGGCGAATGATCCCGTCCGGTCGTTTGACGCGAATTTGCGCCTTGATCGAGGTCTGCTGTTCACGAGCCTTCAATCCACTCTCGAGGAGCTCGATGCGATCATCCTCCAAGATCAGTGACATGTACCCGTACCCCAGTGCTTCTTCACGCGCGAGACCATGCAAGCGGCACCAAGCATCGTTTACGAAGGTACACTTGCCGTCTTGATCGGTCATGTAGAGGCCTGCGTTCATGGAACGTGTCGAGTCCAAGAGCCGCTGCTGGGCATTCTTCGCTTGCAGCCGATCGAGTGCCGACTCCGCCTGAAAAGTTCGCTTCTCGACCGTTATCATCACTTGTCTCGCCAGGACCTCCATCGCGTCTTTCTGAACGACCGACAGGGTCCGAGGCTTCGTATCGATTACGCACAAAGACCCAATGCAATAGCCGTCGTGAGTCCAGAGAGGAGTTCCCGCGTAAAACCGAATGTGCGGCTCGCCGGTGACCAGCGGATTCTCTTTGAAACGGTCATCGCGAGTGGTGTCCTCAACGACGAAGGTGTCGCGCATGCGGATTGTGTAATCGCAGAATGCGATATTCCGCGAGGTTTGGCTGATCCCCAAGCCCAGGCACGCTTTAAACCACTGGCGCTTTTCGTCGACCAGGCTGATCAACGCGACCGGAGTCTCGCAGATAAGCGTGCAGAGCTTGACGAGTTCATCGAACTCTTTCTCAGGAAGAGTGTCGAGCAGGTTGAACCCGTTTAGTTTATCGATCCGCTTTTGTTCGTAGGTCTTACTCATATCTATCTCTTCGGTTCAGCGGAGGTAGAGCTTTGGCGTTTCGTGAATTCTTCTTCGTTAGCAGGCATGGGAGAGCGGCGTCTCAAGGCGAGAAACCGGCGTGTTCTAAGGGAAAAAGCCGGTTTTCCCAGGGGGATTTGCCTCAAAAATAACGCCTCGGTCCGGTTTTCCCAGGGAAAACGGCGGATTTTTGAGTTTTCCCTGGGGAAAATCGCACTTTTTATTAGACAAGCTCTTCCATTCAAGTAGCATTCGAGCTGCACACACTGTTTGAAAGGATCGAACACATGGCAAAAAAAGCAGCGAAAAAGACAGCTACGAAGACAGCTTCGAAAACAACAGCTAAGAAAGCGGCTCCAAAAAAAGCGGCGACAACGAAGAAAGCAGCTTCTTCGAAATCGGCAGCGGGCGGCGGCTTCATGAAAGAACTCGGCATCAGCGACGCACTCGCTGCTGTTATCGGCGCGAAGCCACTTCCTCGCACTGAAGTGACGAAGAAGCTCTGGGCTTACATCAAAAAACACGGTCTCCAAGACGCGAAAAACAAGCGCGAGATCAACGCTGACGACAAATTGAAACAAGTTTTCGGCAAAAACAAAGTCAACATGTTCGAAATGACGAAACTCGTTTCGAAACACTTGAAGTAATCTCTCTTTCACTTGAGTGATTAGTTAGAAAGCCTCGGGTTCGCCCGGGGCTTTTTTTATGGGTAGGAGAAGTTGTTTATGACATCAGATCAAGACGTCGTCGTTCGCGAAATCGAGTTTGGCTCGCGGGAGTACGAAGCGGAACTCAAGCTTCGCCAGGACGTCCTCCGAACACCCTTGGGCCTAGTTCTCGGCGGAAAAGACATCGCAACCGATGATGTCGAACTCCATCTTGGCGCGTTTCTCGGCTCTCGCTTGGTCGGCGTTGTGATGATGCGTTTGGTATCGGCCGACCAAGTCCAAATGAGGCAGGTCGCCGTCGATCCCACAGTTCACGGGCGCGGTATCGGCCGCGCGCTTGTCGACGCGTTTGAAGACGCCGCTCGCGAAGAAGGCGCTACCGAAATCATCATGGATGCCCGAGTCACCGCTCAGCCCTTCTACGCAAAGCTTGGCTACGAAACCTTGGGCGAGGCGTTCATTCTGTCGACCATCCCTCACGTGAAGATGAGAAAGTCGATCTAGGAGCTTGGGGCTTTGGTTTTGGCTTCATGATCGTCTCGAACTTCGAAGATCGTCTACTGTTCGATTTCGAGTTTAGGCGCTGTTCCGACTGCGGTTCTGGCCCGCCAGTTCTGTGCGAGTTTCAAATTTTAATGTAAATCGCATGCGTGTGCGCGGACCCACACATCGAATGCGCGCTTTTGTACGGCACGAATTACGCTACAGAAGCACTCATACGTCTCTCGAGCACCTGTTCGTACGAAACTCGCCTTCGCCGAGCCTCTCGCTCAACGCTCTCATGAAATTCAATCGCCCGGCTTATCTCTAAACCATCTTTTCGCTCAATGCGGTTTTTCTTGAGGTAGTTCTCGATTTTTCGTTCGTCTCTTTCACCCTTTACAATTCTGGTGAAGGCGAGGCCATCCCAAAATCTTTTTCCGAAAGGCTTCCCCTTGCGCGCTTTCGTGATGAATCGCGCGATCAGGCCAGTTGAGACCTTGCAGACCCATAAAGAAAGCTAGACATTTGGTTAAGGTCGCAACAGCATCGCATCAACGCAAAAAAGACCTCTGCATCACCACGAACTCGAGGCCGCAAAAACGAAAGCCCACGCCGCCTCAGCGGCCGTCAGAGGCCATCACCGGAATCACCCGAGCCAATTTCATCGACGTTCACCGGGTCGGGATCAGGAGCCTGAGGAGAGGGCGATGGGGTCAACGTCGCCCCAGGATTTTTGACAGCGGGCGTGGCAGTTGCGTTCGCCCCACCCATCACCAAAGGGCCCACACCACCCGCCGGAAATCCCTTACACCGAGAAGCCAAAACCGGATTGGCGTTCCCCTGCATCGCGTGCACTTTCTTGCCAATCGAACATTCGTAATCGGTGACCGGATGCTGGCGATCCCAGGCCTCGAACAGAGGCCGATTTTTTTCCGATATGATTCCGTGACCGGGATACTTCCAGTCCATGTACATGTAAACGCGAGCGACTGTGCCCTTCGCCATGTCCATCGGCTCGAACTTTTTGTCGGCGATCTTAGCGGTGCAACGTCCGAACGTTTTAAAGCGTCCCGAAATTTCCGCCATCGAAAAGTTGTTTCGTAGGCCATTGAGTTCGCCGACTTCGGGCCAGAGATTGTAGAGATCCGACTCCATGAGATTGAAGTCATGGTTCTTGCGCGCACACGCGCGGCCGCGAGACTTCTTGCCCTTGCGCGGACACGACGGTGATCCCTCGCGCCACTCCACAAAAGATTGCCCGAAGGCGTGAGCGGGAACGACGTGCTCCCACTCGCGCCGAGACGCCCGCCTCGCATCTTTGCTCACCCGATATCCGCAGCTCGCAAGATCGACTTTGTTTGCATGCACAAGACAACCGCAGTAGATCGTTCGCGATTCGGAGCCAAAAATTTTAGGAAGCGCCTTGTGGGCCTCTTCAAAGGTATCGATGACGCCTGGACTCGAGCGGTTTCGTTTACCGTGGGGCTTGCGCAAACGAGCGGAGACAACCAGATCGTCGGCCGTCGTCACCGGTGGCTCCGGTTCCCGGAAAGAACAACCGACCAACGCCGTAAGACTGAACACCAGGACCCATTTCATCCCTCAACAGTAGAGTCGAAAAAGCCCGGAAGTCCATGTTTGAGACGCCTGCTCCCAGCACCTGCCCAAAAAAACTTGCACGAAATAGACTGTTACTTTTAAGATAACAGTACGAGGAGCCGATAAGAAGCTATGGCCGTCAACACTCAGTTCTCTATTGCCGTTCACATGATGGCCACTCTCGGGGTCGGCTGCGAACGCAATGGTGAAATGACTTCGAGCGAACTCGCCGAGAGCGTGAACGCGGCTCCCAGCTTCGTGAGACGCGTTCTTTCGAAGCTGAGCAAAGCTGGGCTTGTGCAAACCCGCACGGGCAAATCAGGAGCATGCTCACTCGCCAAGAAAGCCAAAGACATCACGCTCCTCGATATCTACGAAGCGGTCGAAGCACCGAAGGCGTTTGCGATTCACTCTTACCCGAATCAAAAAGCCTGTCGCGTGAGTTGCAATATTAAACACACGATGGAGAAAGTGCTCGATAAGACTCAAGCCTCCATGGAACAAAGCCTCGCCGGTCATTCGCTCGCCGAACTCGTCAACGAAATGAAAAAACCCTAACCGACTTCATCCACGACCTCCCCCGCTCGCTCAGTCAACGCCGTTAATTGTGACTAATATCTTTACAGTTAAAAGGAACCACCCTCGATGTCGACATGCTGCTTAAGCTCCAAAGAATTTTCAGTCTTAGATCGAATCAAAGCAGTCGCGCCGAAGGAGAAAACGGTCAAATCGCTTATGGAGCTCGCCATGATCGCGACTGCCATTCTCACCCTCGCGCTGCTCTAGACAAAGCCCGAGCAGGCCTCACACTCTCATTATGGA
This sequence comes from Pseudobdellovibrionaceae bacterium, assembly GCA_913774795.1. Classification (GTDB taxonomy): domain Bacteria; phylum Bdellovibrionota; class Bdellovibrionia; order Bdellovibrionales; family JAMPXM01; genus CAJYOV01. The sequence continues at coordinate 11,012 of CAJYIL010000629.1, read as the reverse complement.
AGTCCTACGCGTCCTTCGACAAAACTGGCTCACGCGCAAACCGAGTGATGCGGCCGAACCTACGACGGCCATCTTGGGTTCGATCGTCGCGACTCTCACATGGATGTTCTGGAATGACATCGTTCACGCAGCCTCCTGGATGCCCGCGAGCGCTCATCAAGTCTTCTCGCAACATCAGTACTGGCGCCTTTGGACCTCGCTGTTCGCGCACGCTGACGGTGGTCACCTCATCAGTAATGCGGTTTTGTTTATCCCGCTCAGCTTTTTTCTGACGGGTTATTTCGGGCATCTCTTTTTCCCGCTTTTCGGTCTCTTCATGGGAGGCATGATCAACGTTGCGGCGTTAAGCACAATGCCCGCGCACACATCACTGGTAGGAATTTCGGGGCTCGTCTACTGGATGGGTTCGGCTTGGCTCACCCTTTATCTTCTTATCGGCACCAAAGAATCTCTTCGCCGCCGAATCGGAAAAACACTCTTCATTGGCGCGATTCTCTTTGCGCCCCAGACCTTTGAACCGAACGTGAGTTATGTCGCACATTTTTTCGGATTCGCTTTTGGCATTCCGTCGGCGCTTGCTTACTACTTCGTTCAGCGCGAGACATTCAAACGCGCCGAAGTTTACGATTACGTCTTTGAAGATGACGACGACGATCACCCGTCGAATGTGATCGACGCGATTCATCGCTTCGATAGCACCGCCGACGAGCCTCCGTTTACGATTCACTGAGGCCGGTACTTCACCAGCGCGTCAACAAGCTCGCTCCTCTGAATGGGCTTCGAGAGAAAACCAGAGTAACCAGCTTCCAGACAACGAACGCGTTCTTCTTTCATCGCATGCGCGGTGAGCGCGATGACCGGCACACCGTAGCCCGACGCGCGCAAGCGTTTGACCGCGGTAATTCCATCCATGATCGGCATCTGAACGTCCATGAGAACGACGTCGTAATTTTCAGCGAGCGCCATCTCGACTCCGCGTTGGCCGTCAGATGCGATGTCGATTTTCGCGCCCGCCCGATTCAAATAAATCGAAAACAGAGCTTGGTTGTCGGGCGAATCCTCGACAAGAAGAATACGCAGATCGCTCAGGAGCCCCTGCACTCCGGCATTGCGCACTGATTCCGAAGCGAACCCTAGCGCACGAACAAAGCGCGAACGCTCAGGCAGGATGACTCGAATCGACGCGGAAAACTTCGAGCCTACGCCAAGCGTAGATGACTCGAGAACAAATCCGCCGCCGAGTGCCTCGCTCAATCGACGAGTCAGCACAAGTCCCAGACCTGTGCCGCCGTATTTACGTGTCGTCGAAGGATCACCTTGCGCGAAGGGCTGAAAGAGTTTCTCGGCTTGCTCCTCAGAGATGCCGCGACCGGTGTCGCTCACTTCGAAACGCAGAATTTCATTTGAATAAGACACTCGAAGGCTCACCGATCCTTTATCGGTGAATTTGATCGCATTGCCGACGACATTCGTCAAAATTTGCCGGATGCGCGTCGGATCGGAATTCACAACATCCGGGAGTTCGGTCATGGCTTTGAGCTCGAAGATCACGCCTTTCTCACGCGCCCTAAAACCCATGAGCGAGGCGAAGTCCGATAACAACTCGACAAGCGAGAAGTCGATGTGCTCGATCACCATCATGCCGGCTTCGACCTTTGAAAGATCGAGGATGTCATCGATGATGCGCATGAGCTGCGCTGAGTTTCGCTCGACGACAGAAACATAGCTGTTGATCTGCTGCTGCGAAATCCCTTCGTCTTTCATGAGCGATACGAAACCCATGATCGCGCCAAGAGGAGTTCTGATTTCGTGCGACATGTTCGCCAAGAAAGAAGACTTGGCGGCATTCGCGAGCTCGGCCCGTTCTTTTGCGTCGCGCATCGCGACTTCGGCCGTCATTCGATCCGTGACATCCCATAAATGCCCGAGAATCGCGTCGTGACCCAAGAGCCGTCGGCTAAAGGTTCGTGCGTCGCCCGCCCAACCGCCGCAATCCAACGGTAGTCACCATTGAACTGGCGAGTGCGGTACTCGACCGAGAAATCCGGAGCCCTCAGCGCCGGATCCATCGCGCGTGCCATCGCAGTTTTGAGTTTATCAAGATCTTCCGGGTGCACCTGGCCCAGCGCCACCTCAAGGGGCAAGCTCGCTGTCGGATCGATCCCGAAGAGTTCATTCGCGCGAGACGACCACATCACTTCGCCCGTTGACGGATTGACGTCCCATGTTCCCATGTTCGCCGCGGTCGTCGCGACTTGTAAACGCTGGACGACGTCTTCGAGTTTGCGGCGGGCGATCACTCGATCGGTGACGTTTTCCGCTTGGATGAAAACGCCGTAGGGCTTGCCATCTGGATCTAACATCTGCGTGTAAGACTGATCGAAATACATGTCTTCAAGCTCACCGGTCGATGTACGACGCAAGCGAGCGTAAGCTTCGATCTCACGGTAGGCTTCTCCGCGATAAGCTCCGGCCAAAAGTTTCGGGAACGCTTGTCCTTCGAGCTCTGGCAAAGCGTCCAGCAGTTTTCGGCCCACGATCGCGCGATCGCCGAAGAGGTTCAGGTAACTTCTGTTCGCGATCTCGTAGACGAGATCTTCGCCTTTTAAGACAGCGATCGAAGTGGTGGCTTCATTCACGAGCGTGGTGAACTTATGGCGTTCGCCCTCGATGGTTTGTTGTGATTGGCGGAGTTGATCGGTGAGCGTGACTTGATCGTGAACGTCAGTGTTCGTCCCGTACCAGCGCGTGATCTTGCCGTTGGAATCGCGAACCGGACGCCCCCTCGTCATGAACCAACGGTAATCGCCCGCCTTCGAGCGAAGACGCACGCGCCCCTCGAAGTTATCGCCAGTGCGAATCGAGTGCGCCCACGCATCGATGAGCTGCGGGAGATCTTCGGGCCACGCCGCTTTATTCCATTGATCTGTTGGAGTGTCGCTCAAGTCGGGATCGGCGTAGTCGTACCAAACCCGATTGAAGTAATCGATCAAACCGTCGGTCGTCGCCGTCCAGACAATTTGCGGCATGGAGTCTGCGAGAAGCCTCAACCGTTGTTCTGATTCGCGAACGGCCGTGACGTCTTCGGCTACACGAACGATGAGCGGCTCTGATCCGGTGTTCGGGACGAGTGAGACAGAATTTCGAACCCAAACGATCGAACCGTCTTTACGAACAAAACGTTTCTCGATGACGAAACTTTCAACTTGTCCGCTGGTGAGCTCGCCGAGCTTGAGTCGGTCCATTTCGAGATCTGCTTCGAAGACGATATCGATGACGGCCATCGACTTCAGTTCTTCGTTAGAGTACCCCGTGAGTTCACAGAAACGGGGGTTGACTTCAACGAAGCGGCCACCGAGATCTGACACTGCGAATCCAACCGCGGCATGAGCATACACGGAACGCAGTCGCGTCTCGCTGGACTCGATCACGGACCTTGCGTGCACTTGCTCTGTCACGTCGTAAACGAACGAAAGAATTCCCGCAACCTCACCGTTCGTTGAACGATACGGATGATACGCCAAGTTGATCATGCGATCGCCAAAAGGAAGTTCTGTGCCGATAAACGGAACGCCCGTTTTGTAGACTTCATCGAGCCGCTCTAAATACTCGGGCGCCGTAAAGACGGCTTTGGCCTTCAGGCCCGTCGGGTTGCGCCCGACAAATTGAGTGTACGGCGGATTCGAGAGCGAAAACACATGCTCGGGCCCAATCAAGAGTGCAATAGGAGTCGGCGCCTGCGCGAAAACGTTTAACAGCTCATGCCGACGTTCTTTCGCGTCGATCTCGGCGAGCTTCTGTTGCTCGATACTTTGGCCCGTAATGACGACGCCATTGATCACTCCGCGCAAATCACGCGCGGGCACGAAGGTGAACAGCATGTGTTCTTTCACGCCGTCGAACCGAGTCGCGATATGTTCGAATGTGACTCGCTCTCCTTCCAACGCCTTTGACATCATCTCTTGAAGTTCATTTTGAATGGCTGATTCAGCGACCTGCGAAACAAGACGGCCGATCACGTCAGAAGACGCGCGCCCCGTCCACTGCTCGTAGGCCTTATTGACGAAAACGTATCGAAATTCAGAGTCCACGCGAATTAACAGCGTCGGAACCGCATCGGCGATCGTTCGCAAATTCTCGTTCGCGGTTTCGTTCTGCTGTGTCGCCGTAAACTCCTCGACCGCGATCCCGATCGACGCTTCGAAAATTCTAGAAAGCGCCAATTGGTCCTCGAGTGGCGAATCGTTCTCGAGCTCGGCGATCAGCGATTCACGCAAGACAACGTAGTCTGCAATGACGTTCGCCACCCCGTAACGAAGCCGAGCGCGTTGGGCGCCGTGCGACCGGGCGTTCTGACGGAGGCCATCTGTGAGCTTCTCATCGCCAGGAGATCCGAGGAGCAATGCCAATCTATCGAGATAACCTGGGCACTGATCGATGAGCGCGGCGTCATCCAACTTGGCCGCGATTTCGATCTCGCTTTTCAAGCGCGTGAGCCAGCGCGCGACGATCGCGTCTTTACGCTCGAGAATGGCCCTGGACATGGCTTGATGCGAAGACGCTGTGGGTTTCATAGTTTGAGTCATCTACGGTACTTGTAGAATGCCTCGTTCACCAATCTTTTTGAGACTCTCGGGGGTTCTTGCAGAAACCTAAAAGTCGGGAGATAACGCTCTGAAGACAGGAGCTTGAAATGGCAATCGCAGCAAACGATCCACTTGGTCTCGATGGTTTTGAGTTTTGCGAATTCACGTCGCCGAATCCAGAGGAAATGGCGGAGAAATTCGAACGTTTGGGCTTCGTGAAAGCATCGAAGCATCCCTCGAAGGATATCGTTCGCTACAAGCAAGGCAAGATCAACCTGTTGTTGAATCGAGAATCATCAGGACAAGCCGCTGACTTTAGAGACTCCCACGGGCCGTCGGCGAACGGCATGGCGTTTCGAGTCAACGATGCCCAAAAGGTGTTTAATTACTGTCTTGAGCGCGGAGCGAAACCGGCCGACGCTTCCAAAGGCGCGCTCGGCGAGTTCTCGTTTGTGATCGAAGGCATCGGCGGATCAAACTTGTATCTCGTCGATCAACACGGTGTGCGCGGTTCGATCTACGACTCCTGGAATGAAGTCAAAGGATGGCAACAAGCCGAGGCCGAAAACTCAGTCGGTCTCGATTTGCTCGATCACCTGACGCACAACGTGCGTCGTGGCCAGATGCGCATCTGGTCGTCCTTCTACAGCAAACTCTTCGGCTTCGAAGAACAGAAGTACTTCGACATTAAAGGCAAAGCGACGGGTCTCTTTTCGCAAGCGATGATCGCGCCAGATAAAATGATCCGCATCCCGTTGAACGAATCGCAAGACGAGAAGTCGCAGATCGAAGAGTTTATCCGCGCCTACAACGGCGAAGGCATTCAACACTTGGCCTTCACGACCGACAACATCTACGAAACGGTCGAAAAACTTCGCAAGCGCGGAGTCACTCTTCAAGACACGATCGAAACGTACTACGAACTCATCGACAAACGTGTCCCGAATCACGGCGAAGATGTCGAACGTCTTCGCAAGAACCGCATCCTGATCGATGGTTCGACGGACGAAGGCCTGTTGTTGCAAATCTTCACCGAGAATTTGTTCGGCCCGATTTTCTTCGAGATCATCCAGCGCAAAGGCAACGAGGGCTTCGGAAACGGAAATTTCCAAGCTCTCTTTGAATCGATTGAACTCGACCAAATCCGTCGCGGCGTCATCAAAGTATGATGATCCCTGCGGGAGTTCGGCTCGGCCCTCTCGAGCTCATCGAAGAGGGTCGCGCGCGTAACTTCGTTCTCGACGTCAGCCGCACGGTCGGCGTCGACAACAGTTATTTTCATGGCTTCATCGTTCGTCGCGGGCAAACTGTTTATGGTTATCGCGATCTGTGCCCGCATCAATCTCTTCCACTCACACAAAAACTCGACGACTACCTGACGCCCGATGCAAAGTTCATCGCCTGTTCGTGGCACGGAGCGCTTTTCCAAGTCGAAGACGGACAATGCGTGGGAGGTCCTTGCGCAGGCGCTCGTCTTCAACCCTGGCCCGTTCGTGTTGAGGACGGAATCATTATCACCGCGTAAGTTTCATCAAATGTGCTTGAAGAGCGTCTTTAGCACCGTCAGGTGTCGACGCCTCGTCTCAGGCGCGCGATCCTTCGTCGTCAGCCACCGAAAAATGAGGCCTAGCCTCAAAGTCATGATTGTCTCTGCGACTTCACGCGCACGCGTCGGAGTGAGATCGAACGCTCGTTGAAGTTGGGGTCTCACCGTGTTTTCGACATATGCGTTTTCATGAAACGCGATTCTGTTCTGAAAGCGTGATGAGCCGATTCGGTGCCGAAAGTAAAACTCGAATATCTCCGGGTAGTTTTCGACTTCGTCGAGAGATTCTTCAAGACCTTTTGTGAGTCGTCGACTCCACTCGCCCGGAGACGAACCTTCGTCGGAGCCCGCCGTGAGAATCAAAGGTGCCAAGATATCGATGACGGCTTCGATAATTTCATCTTGAGTCGACCCAAAATATTTATAGATCCACGCGCGCGAGACTCCGCAGGCTGATGCGATTTGACTGACATTCAGTTTTGGCTGCGTTCGTCGGGCGCGCGCATCGGCGCGCAGTATCGCGAACGCCACGGCTTCCATTTTTTCGGCTTTCTCAGACATCGTGATCCGCTCCGAATCGTCAGTTCGTTTTTCCGACCTTAAATAAAAACTCGCGATCGCGGACATCGACGTTCAAGACATGAAGACCGGGAAGAGCCGGAAGAAGTTTTTTGGGATCCATGGTCACTCGTATCGCTTGCGAATGATCTTTTCTCTCACTCTCGATCGATTCAAACGTGCACATTCCCTTCAGCGCTTCGTCGAGGCGGGACTGCAGAGTACTCAGAATATAGGACGTTAAAAAGTCCATGTTGAGCCCGGCGATTTTGATCCCGCGGACCGTGATGTCGAAGACATCGAGGGGCGTCTCTTCGGAATCAAGATCGACGATCGTATCGAACGGGACTTTCACAAAAAGCATTTTATACTTTCCCGAGACGTGAAGACCGTCGTTCTTCAGCTCGAGTTTCAGATCACTCACCTTCTCGCCGACTGCTTTCGTCTGTGCGTCCACGACCGCTTTCGATTCAAAAAGTGCTTCATTGATTCTGACGATCGCGTCGGGAGCATGAACCAATCCGTTCGCGTCGTCAGCGTCTTCGGGCATTTTCGCTTCGATTACGCGCTTCGAGCCTGCGACGCCTTGAGCGTTGATGTCGACCGAAAGATAGTTTTCACCGTTTTCGCCGTCGTGGCTGTCGTGAAGAATACGTAGGCCACCGAGAGTAGTCCCCGTTAAGTACGGCGTGAAACGCTGAAGATTCAGCTTCAGGATGACGGCGTTTCGACGCGACGAAAGTTCGTCGTTGAGGTTCAGATCTTTCTCGCCCGTGAACCCAAACGCATCGCCAAGCTTCTTCGCCATGATCTTGGTTTTTCTCTTCTCGATCGGCACGGCCGCGAGCTTGAGTTTCAACCGATCACGCTCGATCTCAAGCTCCTCGCGCGTCTCCGGGCTTTTCTCGATGCGCAGAGCTTTCGAAGCGGCTACGATTTGAGCTTTGAGTTTCGCTTCTTCTTTATCGTAACCCGAAAAGTCGCCGCCTAATGCCGCGATATAACCTCGAGCCGAGCCGAGCGCCAGCGAGAGAAGCTGGACCGGTACGTAGACGCGGTCGCGATCGGGCGTCTTCGAGCTCACCGGGAAAAAATAGGTTTCATTTAACGGCAACACGAAAATGACGTAGCCCTTGCGCGTCGCCTTCGCTTTCAAAGCCACCTGGAATCGGAAGGCGCCGAGTTTCGGGTCGAGATCCATCGCCTTCATCTCTTCGACAGAAATTTGGTACGTTCCCCGAATTAAAATTTTGCGAGTCTCAGGTTCAAGCGTGAGTTTCAGATCTCGGATGTTTGGCGACGTGACGTAAGCGCGGAGTTGATCGTTCAAAAAAGTTTGCGAGAGGTAGATACTCGTGATGCGCTGGTGCGATCCGTCTTCGATCACGGCACCTGCGGCTGCGGGGATCGCATCGCCCGACTCGGCCCCGCGAACCGTGATTGAGAGAGCCACGAGTAATGCAAAAATCAAAAGAGAATGGTGCGCCTTCATCGACTCCCCGGGAAGTTCCAACTCGTGAACATTCGTCACGTTAACATCACTTTACAGACCCTCGACCTCAAGTAGAAATTAAACCGATGGGATTCACGAAAAAGACTACCGATTTCTTAAAAACCGCCGGCGCCCAAACGAATCCGAAATGGCTCGATCAACATAAGCAAGAGCATAAGGCCTTCGTTCAAGAACCTCTCCGAGAGTTGGCTTTTTATCTTGCGCAAAACCTCGGACGCGAAGCTCGGGGCTACAAATTTCCCCTAAGAGGCTTTGGACGCTTACGTAAGCCTGAACGCAAAGTGCACCCGGGCCAACCCGCTTTCCGTAACTGGGTCAAACTTCAGGCTTCACGCCCTTCGAAATCTATTTTCGACATGAATCCCGGCTTCTATTTTTTCTTATCTGCGAAAGATTGTTTTTCTGGCGCAGGCCTCTATGAGCCTTCGTCTCGTCAGATCAAGCAGCTCCGCCAGTGGATCGATAACGATCCGTCCACGCTTGTAAAACTATTGAAGCAAAAACAGTTTGCTCGAGTTTTCGGAGATGGACTTGAAACCGATAAAATCCTGAAGACGTTTCCGCGCGCCTACTCGCCCGACCACAAACATATCGCGTGGCTTCGCCTTCAGGCTTACTACGTGAACGCGACGTTCACACGCAAAGAGCTCTACTCAAGCGAGTTTAAAGATCTGGTTCTTGAATCTTGGCGCCAGGGCTTAAGACTCAACGATCTTCTTGAAGCGGCGCTCGCAGAGTCGATCGAAGTCGCTCCTGAAGATGCTCGGGATGATTTGGCGGGCGAAGAGAGTTTCGAAGAGACTGGCGATCTTTGGGATGACCGTCTCTGAGAATAAAAAAGGCGAACTCTCAATGAGCTCGCCTTTTTCTGCATATGAAAGGAGCGGATTCGGTCTTACTGAAGGGCGAGCATCTGCTCGAGAACCGGCACCGTCCAGCGGTTTTGCTGGAACTCGCCCGACATCGATTGCAAATTCCCGTCTCGGAGGACAATGGCTTTCATCGTGAGCTCTGTTCCATCATCGCCGACCAACCGGAAGATCGATGCGGTATTTCCTTGCGCGAGAGCGATCATCAAGTTCGCTTGGCCCGCGACGCGGAAGAGATAAGTAGTGTCGTCTGCGAGAGTGAATTGAACGGCGCGAGTTGTTGTTCCGCTGATATAACCAACACAAGCGGCTTGCATCGGAACTGTATCTTTGCGAGCGACGTCGATGTCTTGTCGGCCGCACTGCTGAGGAACGAAAGCACCTGGAACAAATGTCGCGTGAGCGCTTGCAGAGACGAAGAGTGAGAGAAGAAGTGCGATCATGTGTGTCCCCCCGGACGATGTCGTTAACGACTTTCACTGCACCCGATATGCCAATGTCGAGTTGAGCTCAAATTCTGAGCATTTTATCCCAAACCCTTCTTATACAAGAGATAAGCAGGTGGCGTTTTGTCACTCGAGCATTTCGGCGCCGTTTTGGTGCCGTGGATGCGGTTCCGAAGTGGTTCTTGAGTTTAAGCGCGGCACCAGTTCGGCACTCTTTGTTTGCATTTGTGTCGAGCACCTTCGACGCTCTAAGAATGAAGAAGCGAGCGCTAATTCTCGTCGCGGCAGTCATCGGCCTCGCACTTTTGGTTTATGGCTTCCGAGTGGCGAGTGAGACTCCTCGCTCACGGGGCACCTCCCTCTTGGAGGGCTCAACTCAGCCGCCTCAGCCTCCTCCTCGCCAAGCTGTGCCGTCGGAGGCGAAGTTTTTGGTCGCGTCAAAAGACTCAACACTGAAAACCCCTGAGGATTCTGAAACCGATCTCGCTGATAACCGCTGCTGGGAACGACTCGATGATCAGATTCGGACAAACAGATACATCGAAACCATTCGTCCGCGCTTGAATCGGTTTGTCGGCCCTTGGTTTCACGACGAATCCAACACCGATGTGTCCGCGAACGAAACCTCGATCCAAGGACGCTTTTTCCAGGCCCTCGCCGAGGGCGGCCTTCTCGAGGGCCGAACACTGAGTCCGAATTACGATCATGCCCTGAAGCTTCTGCGCGAAGTCGCCGCCGAAGATCGATCAAACTCGGCGCCAATCCTCTTTGCGGCAGTCCTGGCGGATTCGCAGGGCGACACCCCGACTGCCTCACGCCTTTTCGAAGAAGCGAAACGACGTCGGTCATTCAACGCATACGTCTTGGATTTTAACCGGGAAGTCTTCAGGGACATGAAGACTCCCGAAGATTGGATTGAGTCGATCAACGTCACGTCGCGAACACCGATGCCTCGATATCCGGTGTTGGTCAGCTTTCTGAGGAATCGCGACTCCGCATCAATCGCGAAAGCTATGATCAGCAACTTCCCGGCAGATGAGAGCGAGCCTCTTTTCGATCTCGATTGGCTGGCGATTGAGTACGTGATTGGTTTGGGCACGCTGCAAGCCCTCGATCCGGCGGCCGCGTCAAAGCACATGCCCTTTAAAGAACTTCTCCATCGAAGCGCCGCACAGGCGAATGCGCGGCCCGGCTTCGACTTCTTTCAACATCCCTCGAAGTACGGGTGCGACGCCAAAGCGATCGAACCCACGCTTGAGCTGATGAAAGAGCATCTTGCGGCTCAAAAGTAGGCCTATTTCCTAGGCAACCCAGGTCTTTTTGATTGCGCTCTAAGCCCCCTGCGCCCTATAACTTGCGCTCGTCTCGATTGTGGTGGCCGTAGCTCAGTTGGTAGAGCGAAGGATTGTGATTCCTTAGGTCGCGGGTTCAAGCCCCGTCGGTCACCCCATTTTTCTTCAGAACAGCGTCTGTTCTCGTCGTCTCATTCACGGA
>CAJYIL010000628.1 GCA_913774795.1 Pseudobdellovibrionaceae bacterium | reverse complement strand
ATTGAAGCTAAACGGAGTCGGACAAGCGGTCCCGGCGGAGTACGCATTGAGATGCAACCATGCCCTGATCCCGATCTACACGCGCCTTGGTTTCAAACGGGTCGCGGGCGATCCGAAAAACGAGATGAATGAGGACTACATTATGAGAATCAGCCGCGCTGATTACGTCAAAAACGCGTACACGCGACTGAGCCTTGCACGCCAGAGCGGCTGGGACATCCGATTCGAAAAACCCAACGAGGCTCACTCACGCCAGATTGAGACGCATGTTCGCGCCACCCTCTCGGTGAAAACGTGCCGGGATCTCTTTGCGCGCTGACTTCAGCTTTCATCGTCGTCGAAGGCTTCTCGAACGAATCCTTCGATGGCTTCGACTTCTTGATCAGTCAATTCACTGAATTCTTTGGCGCGCTTATTCTTACCGAGCTTGCCGTCATTTTGCCGAATGTAAGCGATTAGATTTTCGGCCAGTCGATCGGGCATCTCGATCGCGTTCATGATCTTCGAGATCGCCTGGTCATGTCTTTTCAAATAGTCGATCTCCTGCGGCAGATCTTTGTCGACTGTTCGTTGAACGCACTCGTACAAGAACTCTGCGTTCGCTGTCGCATCGAAGTAACGATAAAGATCGGCGGTATCGTTCGTCACTTCAACATTTCCATTCGGCAAAGGGCGCCAATCGATCGCGTTCATCAGAGGAGCCGAGTGTGATCTTAGCGTCTCTCGATAATCATCGATTCGGTCAAGCATCACAGATGAGACCGGGAAGACAACGCCGGTCGGAGTGAAACCTCGTTCGGCGAGCACATGGTGAATTAAGCATCGGTGAAGTCGACCATTTCCATCGGTGAACGGATGAATGTAGACGAATCCGAAGGCCAAACAGGCGGCTTGGATCACGGCATCGATCTCGCTTCCACGGAGTCGATTGTTGAACTCGTTGAGGCCTGTCATGAGCATCAAAACATCGCTCTCGCGTGCTCCGATAAACTCAGGCAGCGGCTGATTCTCGTGCGTGCGATCACCTAGGAAAACGCCTTCGTCTCGATAACCACGCTTCGTGAATCGGCTCTCTCCGATCAGAATGTCATGGAGCCGAATAATTTCGGTTTGATTCAGCGGTCGTTTTCCAGCTTCTAGAATTGCTCGCCCCCATCGCTCAAGGCGGTCCAATGGCGGGCGCTCACCTTCAATCGCGAAACTCGCTTGGCTATCTGCGAGAAGGAGGAAGCTTGCGGCTCTCGAAAGAAGTTGGCCGCTAACTTTGCCGACGATCTTTTTGGCCATTGCTTCAAGGTCGAGCCCAATAAATGATTCGAGCTTCTCCGTTCGTCGAACGATCGGGCAAAAATCTCGATGGCCTAGAAGATTGTCGTAAACACGATGACGTGTTGAGAGACGACCTTCGGTCGTGAAGTAAAGTTCGGGATCGAGCGCATCGACGGCGCTGATTTTGCCCGCGTCGCCGATATCTAACGTTCGGTTCATGAGCTTTTCGTAGAAGAACCAAACACGTCGTGAGAACGCTCCAGTCGGTGAATGCTGCACGATCGCGGCGACTCCTTCAGGCGTCACCTTTTCGAAGACTTTCTTGAGAACCAACAGATCAATGGCTTCGTGTTTGAACGCGAACTCGAGATGACCCGCCAGAGTGTCAGTGGGCTTGTAGCGCTTGTCGAAGACTTGCCACTTCTCGTGAGACCTACGGTTCCCCTTGATGTGCCGCTCTGAAACGCAGCTCAGTTCACGAACCGGGACTCTGAGATCGTACATCTGCGCTAAAGCAGACCAGCCGACCAAGCTGGTTCCATCTGGAATAGGTTCGTTCTGGAAGAATTCGAACTGCTTGGGATCTTCGCTCATGGTCGAAATCCTTTCACCAAAGTCGAAAAACGTCGTCTTTCAATTATGAATGTCGAAATCTATTGTAAATCGTCGAGGGTCGAAAATCTATCACTCTGGGCGAAAATAGGACGTCAGATTACCGTTTGGTCGAAAACGGCGCCCCAGGTGGCGGAATCCTGTGGCCTGACCGACTCCGCGGAGCGGCCGATAAAGAAAATTAGATCTAAACAAAATCTGTTTATTTGAGTTGCAGTCTTGGAGCGCGACTAGCACCAGTCAATCAAGTTGCTTAGTAATTGCGTCCGCATTTTTACCTCGAAATCGACATCCGGTCGCGGCTTGGCTGAGTGTTTGCAATGTCTCACGGGAGTGCCAACAACCTTTCAGGGAGTGGATTTATGGTGGCTCGCAATCTTGTGCTCGCGGCATTAACGACATTCTTGGGTTTATCGACTAACCTCTGGTCGTCCAGTGCTCACGCTAGTTGGGACCTGGATTCAACAGCGCCCGTTGCTGAATTGCCCGCTGGAACTCGATTAATTGTAAACCGCAATATTACTTTGCCAGCTTCTCAAGGCTTACTCGATCTGCCAGTTTCAACATGGCCTCAATTAGCTCAAGATGAAATTGCTCCTCGACCAGGCGACGAGGGTGGCGCGCTCGAGTGCGCGGTCGTTTATAAGACTGATTCTGCTGGGAACCAATTCGAGGCTCTATCCAAAGCTAGTCATCCCATGGTTCTTTCGAAGGGAACTCAGTATATCGTTTCAAAAGCTCGACGCGATTTGTACGAAACAACTGGTGAATATTTTGTGTCGCAAGTTGTCGTATCGTTGGGTAATGCGCCTTTCGACGTCGAATGTCACGACTGGTTCAAACAGGCAAAACCCGGTCTTCCAACTTCGAAATTCTTAGGTGAATCCGGCTTCGCTCGGTTGATTAACAAGTAATCCCGTTTGTGCAACGACATCAACTGCGCTTCAATTCAAAATCGTTTGATGGTTTCGGTGTTCCTTCTAAATAGAGTTCATTGAAGCGTTTCGGCTATTACCGAAGGCATATGCTCTGGCCTGCCTTTCAAAGGTTCCGTGATTGTCGCTAAACACCAATTTTTCAAAAGGCCAACCTTTCACGGAACTGGAAAATCGCGGTGCCAGAAAGTTCGCAATACAGAACTCACAGATAAGTCAGCAAAGTTCACAGACCGCATGATGGTGAGAACGGGCCACCCATCAAACGATTTGCTCCGTGACGGCTCGGACTGAGCTGCTAAGCTTATTGTATGAGGCTATCCGCTATTTTTATCTGTCTACTTCCATTGTTCGGATGTGCTCACGCTCACCGGCATCCTGACTCCATCGCTATAGATTCGCGCGCTGTATTGCTGTTCGAAGACGCGAGAAAAGACGAGAGCACGGCTAAATCACCTGCTCTCTACAGATTTCAGAAGGGCGATCGGACTCTTCTTTACCTGGCGTCGAGTCACAGCACAGACCCGAATTCTGACACCTTTCAGCTCGTGCGTTACGTTTTCAAGAGCGAGAAACCGGACGTAGCGATTGCGGAGGGCTTTGAAACGCGCCTCGGCTTCAATCCCAAGGGAGTCTTCGAAAGAGCCAGCCGAGGCGAGACGGAAGATTTTTATCCCGATGGCGAGCCCTCGTTCATTATGGAGCAGGCAAAGGCGAATGGAACTCCTGTGATAGGTGGCGAACCGTCGGATCAGGATGTCTATAAGGCTTTGGTATCCAAGGGCTATTCCGCAAATGACATGATTGGATTCTACTTTGTTCGTCGAATTCCGCAGATCAGGCGCTCAGGAGAGGTCAAAGATATGGCTTCACTTGAACGTAGCTTTACTAATTATTCGAAGGCAAAAGCCCGCGATGTCGGAATTCAGAATTTCAAATTCTCTTTCGAAGAATTCAAAGACTGGTACTCGACCAAGCAAGGTAAAGAGCTCGGAATCAACGCTGGTGAGAAGGGCGAAACAGCGCCCATCGATGGGCACTACTTCACCCAGCAACTTTCTCGGATCATTACGACGATCCGTGACGAGCATATCCTTACGACCATCAGCGATATGCTGAACAAATATCCTAAAGTGTTTATCGCGTACGGCAGTTCACACTACAGAATTGAGCATCGTGCTTTGAAGGCCGCTTTAGGCGAACCAAAAGAGCTCGGCTTAAAGGGTGATCAGTAGTCACTGCTTTCGCGCGCGAATACCGTCCGCAAGAGCTCACACCACCTGAATGATAGCCCCCAAGAATCCTGGCCTACTTCTTTAAAACGATTTTCTCCGGCACGTCTTCATCGACGCTGGCTGGAGTGCGAATGAACAGCGGAGAAATTTTCGGAGGAGCGGTCTTCTCTTTTTCGATCTCGGGAACCGGGAAGGTCGCGAGAACCCGCTCTTTGATGCGATCGAGTTTGCCGTCGATGCCCGCTTCGGATTCGAGGTCTTTTAGACTCTTCTTATTGTAACGAACGTATTTGCGATCGAGCGACTGAGCCTGTTCGGGAAAATGAAAGCGCACTTGCACGGTTTCAGCTTCGAGTTTTTTGCTCGCTTCTTCGAGTGCCCGATATTTCTCGGCGATTTCGAGCGTCATCGTGCGAACGGTTTTTTCGTCGGTGGTCTCGCGCTTCTCGGCAATGATGTGCTTGATTTGCTCTTCGAGCTCTTGAGTCTCTCGGCTCAACGCAGAGATCTTGGTCATGTGAGCCGTGAACTCGGGATTTCCGCCCGATGAACCAGCGCTCTCGCCGCCTCCGCCCCCGTGCTCATTTGCACGCGCGCTTATCGACATCATCAGGACGATGACGACAACAAAGCTAAGACTGACCTTGCGAGATCGCATACTGCTCCCAACGAATCTCAACCGGAAGCCTCTTGATCCTCGTGATGAGAATCGAAGCCTTCACTGGCGAAAGACCGTTGATCGTCAGGTGGCCCTTCGAGACTTTCGAAAATATCTCGTTGGAATCCCAGGCGAATCTTGGGTCCTCTAAGACTTCTCGGATCGAATCGCGGATTTCTCGAGTGTCGATTCCCGAAATGAGAATCTTGAAGAGGAGAGGCCCGTCTTTCGCCGCTGACACTTCCGAGTTCGCGAATTCGTTGAGGTTCAGAGGGTCGCTCGCTGGACCGAAGTCCTGGGGTTCGGTGATCGGTTTCGGCCCTGCATGAAAACCGGAGTTGGTCGGTGCACTCGTCGCGGTCGATTCCGAAACCGCCAAGGTCGGCGTCATATCGATCGGCTGAAAATCGTCGGGTGTCGCTGGTACGGCTTCTCCAGGCTGATTTTGCTCGAACGGATCAAAAGGTTTGAAATCCTCAGAGACCGCATCTGAATCCGTAGACGAACCCAGCGACTCCAGCGATCCAAAACCTCCGCCGAAATCATCGGCCGAACTCGGCGCCGCTTCGCTCTCTGACGGAACATCGATGATGCTTTCAATCGGATCAGAATAATCAGTTGGGGCCGCAGCTCCGCCTGGCTCCGCATGC
This sequence comes from Pseudobdellovibrionaceae bacterium, assembly GCA_913774795.1. Lineage (GTDB taxonomy): Bacteria > Bdellovibrionota > Bdellovibrionia > Bdellovibrionales > JAMPXM01 > CAJYOV01. The sequence continues at coordinate 2,434 of CAJYIL010000628.1, read as the reverse complement.
TCACTGCGGTCGAAGTGCGAGGAGGGCTCGGCAACTTCAGCTGTTTGCACAGCCGCGTTGCCCTCCATATCGATGAAGCAAAAGGCCCCGCAACCGGGGCATTGGCTCATGCCGTACTCGTCCGGTAGTCGCGTGGAGCACCGTGGACAAGTCGCCATTTAGAATCGTTTCTTCCCTTTGGACTTCTCTTGTCGACGCTGCGAACGAGTCGCGCCCGTCGGAGCACCTGGAGGCGACGAATCCGAATCAGGACCGGAGAATGTCATACGCTGACGCTTCGGCTTCAGAGCTTCGAGTTGCTCCTCCGCTTCGGCGAAAGCTTCTTCTTCCATCTCTTCGACGTCTCCCGCATCAGGCATATCGCCAGTCTCGGCACCGATCGCTTGCGCGATGTCAGCTTGGTTGTTCACAACGAGCTGGATTTTGAAGAGCTTTTCGAGAGTCTCGGCTTTGATCAAGAACGACATCTCCTCGAACATCGAGAAGGCTTCTTTCTTGTACTCAACCAACGGATCTTTTTGCGCGTACGCACGCAAGTTGATCCACTCGCGCATTTGGTCCACACGCTGCAAATGTTCTTTCCAGCGCTGATCGATTGATTGAAGCAAAAGCATTCTCTGCACTTGCTCCAAGAACTGACCGAGGTGAGCTTTTTGGTTTTCGTAACCAACGTTGACGGCCGCTTTCACACGTTCGATCAACTCATCCGCAGATTGCACTCCCGCCGTGTCGACCGACACGTTGAACTGTTGGTTTAACGCCACCTGAAGACCTTCGAGATTCCACTCCGACTGACGCTGACCTTCTGGGACATTGAGATCGAGAATTCTCGATGTCACTTCACCCATCATGTCGCGAACGATGTCTTCGATCTTTTCACCCAAGAGAACGTCACGGCGCAAACCGTAAACGACTTGGCGCTGTTTGTTCATGACGTCGTCGTACTCAAGTAAGTGCTTACGAATATCGAAGTTGTGCCCTTCGACGCGTTTTTGAGCGCCTTCGATCGAGCGAGAAACCATGCCGGCCGTGATCGGTTCGTCGTCAGGCACATTCAACGTCGTCATGATTCGTTGAATCTTTTCGCCGTTGAACTTACGCATGAGATCGTCGTCGAGCGACAAGTAGAAGCACGATTCGCCTGGGTCACCTTGACGTCCCGAACGACCGCGAAGCTGGTTATCGATACGACGTGATTCGTGGCGCTCGGTCCCGATGATGTAGAGACCACCGGCCGCGATAACCTCTTGTTTCTCGGCTTCAGTTTGACGTTTGAATGAAGCGACCGCATCCGCGAATTCAGGTGATTCTTCCGAGTGGAGCTGTTTCGCCATCGCTTCGGCGTTACCACCGAGAACGATATCCGTACCACGACCCGCCATGTTCGTTGCGATCGTGACGGCACCTTTACGGCCCGCTTGCGCGACGATGTCGGCTTCTTGCTCGTGGTGTTTCGCGTTCAAAACCTTGTGCGGAATATTGAACTTCTTCAAGTAAGACGAAATCGCTTCCGATCTCTCGATCGAAACCGTACCGACGAGGACCGGCTGACCTTTTTTCTGGCGCTCGATGATGTCGTTACAGATCGCGTTGAATTTTGCGTTGTGCGTTTTGTAGACGACGTCTTGCAAGTCCCGGCGCTGGATCGGACGATTCGTCGGAATAACCGTCACTAGAAGATTATAGATTTTGTGGAACTCGACCGCTTCGGTGTCGGCCGTACCGGTCATGCCCGCAAGCTTCTTGTACATTCTGAAGTAGTTCTGGAACGTGATCGTCGCGAGAGTTTGGTTCTCTGACTTAATCTTCACGCCTTCTTTGGCTTCAACCGCTTGGTGAAGGCCATCGGACCAACGACGGCCTTCCATGAGACGGCCCGTAAATTCATCGACGATAATGATCTCGTCGTCTTTCACCATGTAATCACGATCTCGCCCGTACAAGTGCCAAGCTTTCAGGCCTTGGTAGATGTGGTGCATGAGCTCGAGGTTCTGAGGGTCGTAGAGGTTGCCGACGTTCAAAAGTTCTTCGGCTTTCGCGTTACCTTCTTCTGTGAGAGAAACCGATTTCGTTTTCTCTTCCATCGTGAAGTGCTCAACCGGCTTTAAGTGCGGAATGATCGAATTCACGAGGTAATACTTATCGGTCGATTCTTCTGAAGGGCCCGAGATGATGAGTGGCGTGCGGGCTTCGTCAATCAAGATCGAGTCACATTCATCGACGATCGCGAAGTTCAAAGGGCGCTGAGCGTAGTCAGCGAGATCGAACTTCATGTTGTCACGAAGGTAGTCGAAACCGATTTCGTTGTTCGTGCAGTATGTGATGTCGGCTTGGTATGCCGCTTTTTTCTCAGCATCGCTTTGGTTCGGAACGACGACGCCCGATGTGAGACCCAGCCAGTTGTAAACGCGGCTCATCCATTCACAGTCACGGC
>CAJYIL010000627.1 GCA_913774795.1 Pseudobdellovibrionaceae bacterium | reverse complement strand
CGGTGTTCGTGACTCTCTTGCCAGAGTTCGTGCTTCGCCCTTTGACCGACATCACGGGTGTCGATCTTCGAATGGTTATCTACTCTCTCGCGCTCATCTTGTTCATGATTCTCCGCCCACAAGGCATTTTGGGAACGCGCGAACTCTCAGACTTCTTTACACGGAGACGTGATGGCAGCCGAAGCTAACGTCATTCTCGACGCAACCAATGTGACGATGCAGTTCGGTGGCTTGAAAGCCGTCGACAACTTTAATTTGAAACTGCGCCAAGGCGAACTCGCGGGTCTTATCGGCCCCAACGGTGCCGGTAAGACGACGGTCTTTAACGTTCTCACGGGCGTTTACAAACCGACGGTCGGCTCGGTTCACGTCGCGGGCGTTGATACCGCTCCGTTGAAGCCCTACAAGATTTCGCATCTCGGAGTTTCGAGAACGTTCCAGAACATCCGACTCTTTAGAGAGTTGTCGGTTCTCGATAACGTTTTGATCGCGGCGAACCAACACGCGAAACACGGTCTCGTTGATTCGGTGTTGCGTCTTCCTCGCTACTACCGCGAAGAAGCGCGTTTGAGAAAACAATCCCTGGAGCTTTTGTCCATCTTCGGCCTTCAGCACAAAGCGCTCGATGAGTCGGGCTCTTTGCCTTACGGCGAACAGCGTAAGCTCGAGATCATCCGTGCTCTCGCGACCGAACCTAAAGTTTTGTTCCTCGATGAACCAGCTGCGGGAATGAACCACAAAGAAACGCACGAACTCATGGAGACGATCGCGAAAATCCGCAAAGACTTCGGTCTCACGGTTTTGTTGATTGAGCACGACATGAAACTCGTCATGGGCATCTGTGAGCGCATTCTTGTTCTCGATCACGGTGTCACGATCTCGCAAGGTGTGCCGGATGTGATTCGTAAAGATGCGAACGTGATTAAGGCGTACCTTGGTGCGGATTTCGAAGAAGGTGGCCACTAATGGCGATTCTTGAGTGTAAAGACTTGAACGTTTATTACGGCGGCATTCATGCTCTGAAGGGCATCAACTTTGAAGTGAACGAAGGTGAAATCGTCTCCTTGATTGGCGCCAACGGTGCCGGCAAGACGACCTCACTCCGAGCGATCTCCGGCATTGTTCCCTTCAAAGGCTCGGTGAAATTCCGCGGCGAATCTCTTGGTGGCATTCGCGCTGACAAAATCGTCGGCCGCGGTCTCGCTCACTCCCCTGAAGGCCGCGGCGTTTTCCCGAACCTCACCGTTCTCGAGAACCTCGAACTTGGCGCTTACATTCGCAACGATCGCGACGGAATTAAGAAAGATCTCGAACATTGCTACGAGCTCTTCCCGCGCATTCGCGAGCGTCTCGCGCAAAAAGCAGGCACTCTTTCGGGTGGTGAGCAGCAGATGCTCGCGATGTGCCGAGCGCTCATGGCTAAACCGAAGTTGCTTATGCTCGACGAGCCGTCGCTGGGTCTCGCACCACTCATCGTTGCGCAAATTTTTGAGATCGTAAAAAAGGTGAACAAAGAAGAAGGCATGACGGTTTTGCTCGTTGAGCAAAATGCGCGCATGGCTTTGAAGGTGTCTCACCGCGCTTACGTGATCGAGACCGGTAAAGTGACGTTGTCAGGCTCGGGCCAAGAACTTCTCGACGACAAACGGGTCATCGATTCGTATCTCGGTGGCCCGTAACCGGCGGTAGCTGCTTCCTTTTCGGATAGCTGCTTCTTTTCCGGAACGCACTGCGCCTCCCCGCGCATTTGTGAATTCGCATTCACTCGACAATGTCACATTCGTTTCCTAGGCTTTTGGGTACCAACTAAGGGCCCAGTGCCTAGGAGAATAACGAATGCGTTTGACTACATTATTAGTCGCCGTCGCGATGTGCGTGCCGGTTTTGGCTAATGCTCAGACTCGTAAGAGAACAACGAAGACAACAACAACGACGACGACAACTCGTCCAGCAACAGCTCCAGCGCATGAGCACTCGACTCGTGACAAGGTTGAACAAGCCGCTCACGAGACGAACAACGGCATGTACGGCACAGCCGGCTGCGGTCTCGGTTCAATCGCATTCCAAGCAAAACCCGGTTTCATCCAGGTCGTCGCGGCGACTTTAAACGGCATCGGCGGTCAGACGTTCGCGATTTCGACAGGCACTTCGAACTGCGATCTCTCGCACTCGGGCCACCAAGCGGCGGTCTTCGTTGAAGTTAACCGTGAGATTCTCGCGAAAGACGCGGCTCGCGGCCAAGGCGAAACGATCGAAGGTCTCGCGTCGATCTTGGGTTGCCAAGATTCAGCGATGCTCGGTCAAGCCCTCCAATCGAACTTCGACGGCGTGTTCTCGAAAGAGAACAACACGTACGACGCGACTCGCGCGATCATCAACACGATCAAATCAAACGAACAACTTCAATCGACTTGCCACGTCGGCTAAGCCAGAACAGGACATACGAATATGAAAAATCTCTTCCTCGCTCTCGGTTTGCTCGTCGTTGCTTCGGTCGCTCAAGCGGCTCCTTACGGAACAGCCGGTTGCGGCCTCGGATCGCTCGCGTTCCAAGATCAACCTGGCTTCATTCAGGTCGTTGCGGCGACTTTGAACGGTACTGGCGGTAGCCAAACTTTCGGTATCTCGACAGGGACTTCGAACTGCGGACCAAACGGTCTGAACTCGCAAATGGACATTTTCATCGACTCGAACAAAGTCGCTCTCTCGAACGAAGCCGCTCGCGGCCAAGGCGAGACGATCGCGGTTCTTTCGAACATGATGGGTTGCTCGGATGCAGCGGCTGTCGGAACAACTTTGAAGGCTAACTACAGCGAAATCTTCGCTGATCAAAATGATTCGCAAGCGATCTCGAAAGCGATCCAAGCGAAGCTTCACGGCACTTGCGGCGCGTAAGCTCTGAACGCCTGAAAGCGTTTGCCTGAAGCGGTTTTCCGCTCATAAAGTGGCCAGCACATGATTCATGCGCTGGCCCTTTTTTTTGCTCTCTCCGCTCACGCACAAACTTCCGCGCCAAAGCTCGTTGCACCTCAAAGCAGCCCGGTCGTTCCTCCGCAAATCATCGAAGACGTTCGTTCACGTAAACTCTGGGAATCCGCGGAGTGGCTCCGTATCGTTCATTACAATAAATCGCTCCTCGGCTCTTACACGAGCCAAGCGAGCGGCATGAACTTTTTCGTGGCATCCCACGGGCGTAGCGAGCCTCAAGAAGAGCTCGAGGCCACGCTGGCCGGTTTCTTCTCCGCCGAAAAACGAACGCTCGAAGATTTTCCGGCGCAAACGGTTCGATGTCAGTTTCCTCTTCGCTACATATTTTTGAATCGAGAGCTCGGTCTTGATCGCTTTTTGCCGACGGTCGAATGCAAAGAGTACGAAGAGTTCCGTGATCGCGTAGCTGCGAAGTCGGCGACATTGGTATTTTCGTCGTTCTATGCCGGCAATCCGTCGTCGGTTTACGGTCACTCGCTTTTGCGCTTAAACAAATCCGATGGCTCAAAAGGCTCCGAAGGTGCGCAGCTTCTCGATTACGGCGTCAACTATGCGGCCAATCAGACAACCTCGAATCCGATTCTCTACACGATCTACGGGATGTCGGGATTCTTCAAAGGCACGTTCCAGAAAATCCCCTACTTTTACAAAGTTCGCGAGTACGGCGACTTCGAGTCGCGCGATCTGTGGGAGTATGACCTTTCTCTTGCGCCCGACGAAGTTTCGCGATTGGTCGCGCATCTCTGGGAACTGGGTTCAACCTACTTTGATTACTATTACTTAACGAAGAACTGCTCATACCACATGCTGACTTTGATCGAGGCTGCGGCTCCTCGCACGCATCTGGCCTCGAAAGTTCCGTGGTGGGTGATTCCGACAGATTCGGTGAAAGCGGTTTTCGAAGATGGACTCGTTCGTAAAACCAACTTCCGTGCGTCTCTGTACTCGCAGTTTGAAGCTCGTCGCGCGAGGCTTTCGTCTTTTGAGGAGAAAGAGCTACGTCGTCTCGTTTCGGAGGATCGCTCAGCCGGACAACCGACGACGCTTCCCTCTGACTGGTCTCTAGCCGCTGATCAAAAAGCGCGCGTAATCGATGCCTATATGGATTACGTCGATCTTCAGTACGCTAGAGAGATTCTGAAGAAGGAAGCCAAGTACGCCGATCCTAAAAACGCGCTGCTAAGAACGAGAGCGCGACTCCCGATGATGCCGGCCCTCGACTTCTCGACTCCCCCCGTTGCTTCGCCGAATGAAAGTCACGGT
>CAJYIL010000626.1 GCA_913774795.1 Pseudobdellovibrionaceae bacterium | reverse complement strand
CGAGAACCGGGTGTTCGACGTGCGCCTTGAGGGTCGCGAGGGTGCAGCGAATTTCGGTGGCCACGAGCGTTTGATCGCGAAGTTTTACCGGCCCCACCGCTGGACTCGCGCAGGCATCGAAGATGAGCATAATTTTCTGCGCGAACTGGAATCGGAGGCCATTCCTGTTTGTGCGCCTCTGATGTTGGCAAACGGCGAAACTTTACTTGAGCGCGATGGTTTTCTCATGGCGCTTTTCCCGCGCGTCGTTGGTCGCATGCCTGATGAGTTTTTATTCGGGCAATTGAAGCAAGTCGGTCGAACTCTTGCGCGTATTCACAACGTCGGCGCCCGACACTCCGCCGAGCATCGACCTTGGCTCGTTGTGGAACAATACGGTTGGCCGGCCCTCGATCGTCTTGAGCGATTCGTGTACCCCGAGCTCTGGAATCGCTACGAACAAACGTGCGTCGATATTCTCTCAAAGATCGAGCCTTTGCTCGAAGATGTTCAGTTTCAACGCATTCACGGTGACTGCCACAAGGGCAATCTCCTCCAGCAAGCGAGTGGCTCACGCGAATTCATTTTCGTCGACTTCGACGATTTCGTAAATGGGCCGGTCGTTCAGGATTTCTGGATGCTGCTTTCAGGTTCTTCTGAGGACGATGACGACGCTCGCTCGGAGCGCGACGAAATCATCGCGGGCTATGAGGAACTGCGCACGTTGCCAGATGAATTTCATCTGTTCGAGCCTTTGCGTGCCTTGAGGATCATCCATTACGCCGGCTGGATCGCCCAACGCTGGAACGACCCGTTCTTCCAAAGAATTTTTCCGGAGTTTCAGTCGTACAACTACTGGCTCGACGAGCTCTCGCGCTTAGAGAAAATCGCGCGCGATCTTTGAATTTTCGTTCGCAAGCTAAGAACTCCTAGTTTCTCTTCGTTTATTTTCAGGTACTCCTAGCTCCAGGAGTTCCCAATGAACACGTCAAGACTCGTCGAATCCGAAAAAGGTAGCAGCCGTCCCATTCAATACGCCATCTGGATCATCGCTGCGATCATGCTCGGCACCTTACTTCGGGATGCCTCAACTATTTTCATTTGGATCGCGTGCTCGTTTCTCCTTTTTGCGCTTCTCGATCCCACGGCGCAAAAACTCAAAGATAAAGGCTACTCGACAGTCATCACGTCCATTGCTCTCGTCTTAGCTGCGACCGCGATCACGCTCGGTACCGTGTACCTGCTCGGTCACTTCGCACGCGGGATGATCGTCGAACTCGACGACTCTCGACAAATTTTTCTCGATTACGTGAAGCAGATCGATCAGCGCTGGCAGTCGATTTCCCAATCCCTTCAGCACTTCGTCAAAACGACCGCACCGACCTCCGCCGTCGGTGAACCGATTTCGAAAGTTGAAGTGGTTCAATCCTCGCCATTCACCGGAGAACTGCAAACGACTCTCATGCACGGGCTCGGCAGTGCCGTGACCGTCTTCACGTTCGTGATCCTCTGTCCGATCCTTTGCTTCTTCTTGCTCGCTGAGCGTGACTCTCTCGCGCGTGTCATGCTTCGCTCGTTCCGACGCCCCGAACGCGGTGTCGAAATGTGGGAGAGAATCGTTCAGGCGATACGCGCCTTCTTCCTTGGCAACTTAGTGCTTGGTCTCGTGACCTATCCCGTCTTTGCCGGTCTCATGATCGCATTTGGCGTGCCCTCGGCTTTCACGTTGGCGGGTTTGGCCAGCTTCTTTAATCTGATCCCGTTTTTGGGTGCGGTCTTAGCCGGGTTCTTACCAGCTCTCACTCTCTTGGGACAAGGCGACCACGTTGCGGCCAGTATCGGCCTCTACGCACTCTGCGTTCTTGTTCACTTCGCGGTTGCGAACTTCGTCACGCCGAAGGTGTTGGGATCAAAAGTCGACATCAATGCGACGACCTCAACGATCGCTCTGATCGCCTGGGGTGAGATTTGGGGCGGGCCAGGGCTGATCATCGCGATTCCGATTATGGCGACGATTAAAATCATCTTTGAATACTCAAGCTCAGAGCGCCTTCGCTGGTTTGCGGCCTTGATGAGCGACAATGCTGACAAACTCATCAAGCCGATCGTTGAACCGCCGATTGATGAGGCTGCAAAACCGGGTCGATAAAGGGTGACAACGCGTTGCGTTTTCGCCCTCTTGATTGCCTCGTGAAGCACTGCCAGCTAGGATGCCCCGTTCATGTCCGGGTCCCGCACAATTAAGTTCCGTGAATCCCGCTAGGCCCGAAAGGGAGCAACGGTAACGGGTCGCTTGATGTGATGTGGGGTGCCCGGGCACCTTTTTTCTCGCGTAATTCGGAGCAAGGTTGGCGTATCAGGTCATCGCCCGCAAATGGCGGCCACAATCCTTTCACGATCTCGTCGGTCAAGAGCACATCTCGACCACGCTCCTGAACGCGCTCCGAAACAACCGACTTCCTCAAGCACTTTTGTTTACCGGCGTTCGCGGAACCGGAAAAACGTCTTCCGCCCGCATTCTCGCAAAATCGTTGCGGTGCCCGAACGCGGTTGATTTTGTTCCTTGCGGAATTTGTCGTGAGTGCGAAGACATCGCGAACTCTCGCTCGCTTGATGTCATCGAAATCGATGGAGCCTCGAACAACGGTGTCGACGCCATTCGCGAACTCCGCGATACAGTCGGCTACATGCCGTCGTCGGGTCGCTGGAAAGTGTACATCATCGATGAAGTGCACATGCTTTCCACGAGCGCGTTCAATGCTTTGTTGAAGACGCTGGAAGAGCCGCCTCCGCACGTCGTCTTCATCATGGCGACAACCGAAGCCCAGAAAATTCCGAATACGATTCTTTCTCGCTGTCAGCGTTTTGATTTCAGACGCATTCCTTCGCGCCAAATTGCCGGACAACTCCAGAAGATCTGCGAAGCCGAAGGCGTTCGCGTTGAGCCCGAAGCGGTTTGGCTGATCGCGCGCCAGGCTGATGGCTCGATGCGTGACTCACAGTCACTGCTCGATCAGGTGATTACATTCTCGGGCGGAGAATTGACGTTGGCAAAAGCCGTCGACGTTCTCGGCCTCACCGACCGCACCGTTTTGCTTGAGACTTTGACCGCACTCGTTTCGCGAAATTCCGAGATGGCGATCGCGTTGATCGAAAAGATCTTCAAAGCCGGATACGACCCAAAAGTTTTCGCGCAAGATTTGCTCGAAGAGATTCGAAACGCGCTCATGGTTCGCTTGGTCGCCGATGATCCGACGCGCGTCGTAGACTTGCCAGATAACGAGATCGCGTCCTTGCGCGAGATTTGCGCCGATCTCTCAGAAGAAGATCTCCATTTGCTTTTTGATATGTGCTTGAAGGGCGTCAGCGATTTGCTCCGCGCTCAAGACTCGCGCATCGTGCTTGAGATGTTGCTCCTCCGAATGGCGGCTGCTCCGCGGATCGCTTCGCTCGCGGCTCTCGCGCACGGTGCACCGATGCCGGTGCAGGTTTCGGCGGGCGTGAAGGCTCCGCCGCGCGTGCCGTCGATGCAGGTGCCAGCGGGTGTCGGCGGCGGTGCGGGCGCAGGTGGCGTCGCGAACGCAGCAGCGAAGGCGCAGGCGCATGCAGTGGCTTCGGCCGCTGTCGGATCAGGCGCTGCGAGCTCGCACGCGGCTGGCTCATCTGCCGCGAACAGTGGCGGCTCGCCAAACACGAGCGCAGTATCTGCGACCCCATCCGCGCCCGAAGAAAAGAAATTCTCCGTGAACTCCTTCGTTCGCCCCGCGAACGGTCAGTACGGAAGCGGCGACGGCGTCAAGCTCCAGCCAAATCCGGCAAACGCACCGAAAGCGCCTGAGCCCGTCGCCCAAGCGGCCGCGCCACAACCAGCGTCGGCACCTGATGAAGACGCAGCTCCAGCTGTCGATCCCGCTCGCGCCTCAGACCCTTGGTATCAATTTGTCGGCGAAGTGAAGCGCTCCAACTCGCTTCTCGGCGCGATGCTCGAGAACACGCATCTCATCAGCAAAGACGACGGCATCTTAAAACTCGGTCTCTCGAAACGCGTGGGCTTCATGCTCGACAAAGTGAAAGAGCCTGAGAACATCAAGCGCATCGAGACGTTCCTGAGAACGATCTGGAACAAATCGTACAAAGTCGACGTCATCCTCGCCGACGAAAAGGTGCAGGCAGCGCCGACTCCGAAAGCGCAAAACGAACAAAAGAGAGCCGACCAGAAAAAGTCGGTCGAGCAAGCGGTTGAAAACGACCCCCTCGTTCAAAAAGCACAAAACGTATTCAAAGCCTCAATTAAATCGATCAAGGAGACATAAAGATGAAAGGTCGTGGCGGAGCCGGCGGCGGCATGCAAGGCGGAATGGCAAACCTCATGCGCCAAGCGAACCAACTTCAAATGAAAATGAAAAAGGCCCAAGAAGAGCTCGCGACTCGTGAGTACTCGGGCACTTCGGGCGGCGGCGCAGTCACCGTCACGGTGAAGGGTGAAAACCAAATCATCGGTCTCAAAATTAACGAAGACGTCATGAAATCGGGCGACGTTGAGATGCTCCAGGATCTCATTCTCACGGCTGCGAACGATGCTTTGAAGAAGGCGAAGGAAACCGCTTCAAGTGAGATGGAAAAACTCACTGGCGGCATGAACTTCCCTGGCCTCTGATTGAGTTCACCGCCTGCTCCGCAGGTGGTGCGCGTTTCACGAGCAAAACGCGCGATTTTTTGGTAAATCTCCAGGACGTCGAGGGGTTCACACATGTTTAAGATCGGCTCTTTAGAAAAACTCATTCATGAACTAAACCGCCTCCCGGGTGTGGGCCCCAAGACGGCGCAGCGGTTGGCTTATCACATCCTCCGCACGCCGGATCTCTCCGAGAAACTCCAGGAAGCCCTGAAGCTCGTCCAAGAGAACGTGCACCAATGTGCCCAATGTTTCTCGTACACCGATGAAGCGGCCCTCTGCCGTTTCTGCCGTGATTCTCAACGCCGCCAAGATCTCATCTGCGTCGTCGAAGAGCCGTCAGACATCGCGCGCGTTGAATCTTCGGGCGTCTTCCGTGGCATTTATCACGTTCTTCACGGGTCGATCTCGCCTCTCGATAACGTGGGTCCGCAGAACTTGCGCATTCGGGAGCTCTTAGAGCGCGTCGACGCAGGCCTTGAGCAAACGCCTGTTCCGTACTTGGCGAGCCTTCAAGAGAGTGGCTCGGCCTCGGGCGAAGCGGCCGCTTCCGCCCTTGCTCCGCAAATCACCGAAGTCATCCTCGCGCTCGATCCCGATCTCGAGGGCGACACGACCGTTCTCTATCTCGCAAAGGCACTTCAAGAGAAGCAGCTCAAGATTTCGCGCATCGCCAGCGGAGTACCGCTTGGCAGCGACATCGATTACGTAGACGATAGAACCCTGGGTCGCGCATTAGAAAACAGGGTCGAACTGTAAGTTCGCGCACGAACGGGTTATAAGTGGCTGTCGTTAACAAAGAAGCAAAAGAGATCCACTGCAAGGTGGTCTACTACGGGCCATCGCTCGGCGGAAAAACCACGAACATTCAGTGGGTTTACCAAAAAACCGCCGATCCCGGTAAATCCGATCTTATTTCGTTCAATGCGAACCCTGAGCGCACGGTTTTCTTCGACTTCTTGCCGATGGCCGGCGGACAACTCCACGGGATGAAGATGCGTTTGCACCTTTACTCGGTTCCGGGTCAGGTGATTTACGATGCGAGCCGCCGACTTGTGCTTCGCGGCCTCGACGGCATTATCTTCGTCGCCGACTCTCAGATCGAGCGCATGGACGAAAACATCGAAGCCTTGAAAAACCTCGAGAAGAACCTCGAGAAACAAGGCTACGACATCAAAAAAATTCCGTTGGTGATTCAGTACAATAAGCGCGATTTGCCGAACGTGGCGAGCGTCGCCGAACTTCGCACGGCATTGAACCGCTTTAATGCACCCGACTTCGAAGCCAACGCCGCCATTGGCCGCGGCGTCCTCGAGTCTCTTTCGACGGTCTCGAAGCAGATCATTACGATCTTAAAGGGCGGCGAGATTTAAAACGCGAACGCGTACGAGACCATCGCGTTGATGGCTTGAGTTTCGAGCGAATCGTACGCTCCGCGTAGGGTGAGTGGCAGAAGCATCCGCGAATAAACCGCCTCAACTCTCACGTTTTGATTTGGATTCAACCGGAATTCAGGACCGATTCCGGCAGTTAAAAATCCGTTCACGACCCGAACGTTTCCTTCAGATTTGATATCAGCCGAAGCCGACTGACGATCCACCACCTGACCAGACGTGCTCGTTTGCATGTCGTATTTCATTTGGCCACCGTTAAAGACGGCGAGTTCTGCACCAGCACGAGCCGCGAGGCGAACGCCCTCTGAAATTCGGATTCGGTATTTCGCCATGACCGGAAGACTTAAATACTTCAGCGTCATTTCGACATTGGCTGCGTAATCGCTCGAACCTGAGCGATCCGACTCGGTGAAACGCAGACCGTGTTGTTTAAAAAGAAGCCCGGTTTGAAATACGAACGAACGTCGACCGAACTCGGCGAGAACACCGGCTTCATAGCTGGCACCTCCCGAAACATCAGACCGATAGTTCGGGGCAGTCGTTGGTTTCATTTGTGAGTATGAAGCCGCGCTCGCGCCACCAATGGAAAGGACTGGGATGAGCGCAAACGACGGTGCAGGCCGTGTCATATTGGTGTTGAAATGGACGCTGGCTTGAGGCGATTTTTGAGGTCCCTGAGAGGTCGACTGCGGCGCCTTTTGAGGTGCGGCCATTGCGACGGTGCTCAACAAAGACGTGATCAAGAACGCGAGTTTCATACGTGGTTTCTCCCCTGCTGAACTCGCATTAATTCAACGCTCGTGCCGAGGGTGGCCGGCATAACTCCCTCGAAAGAGGCGAGTTCCTCAGGAGCATGTAAAGACGCTTCGGCCCTAGCGGAAAAAGGCTAGCCGCGTGTTGATTTTCATGACACCCCCGCGTAAACCCGTGGAGCACGACTTAGCTAAGGACCGCCCATGCCTATCGAGATCTCCGTCGAGAAGACCAAGACCCCGAAGACTCAGCCTGCCCCCGATAACCTCGGTTTTGGCCGCTACTTTAGCGATCACATGCTTCTCTGCGAATACGCGAACGAACAGTGGGGCCAGCCTCGCATTGTTCCTTACGGCCCACTCCCTCTTGATCCCGGCGCCTCCGTTCTTCATTACGGTCAGGCGTTGTTCGAGGGCATGAAGGCCTTCCGCGGTGAAGACGGCAAGGTGAAGCTCTTCCGGCCACAGAGGAATTGGGCGCGTCTCACACAAGGGGCTGAGCGCCTCGCGATGAAAGCTCCGCCTGAAGACATCTTCATGGAGTCGATCAAGAAATTCACTCAGGTCGAATCGAACTGGGTTCCTTCGGCGAAGGGTACCGCCCTTTACTTACGCCCAACCCTAATCGGCACCGAAGGCTTCCTCGGCGTGAGGCCCTCGAACAACTACCTCTTCTACGTGATCGCGTCGCCGGTTGGCGGCTATTACGGCGAAGGCATCGAAGCCGTAAAGATTTGGGTCGAGAAAAAGTATTCGCGTTCTGCGCCTGGCGGAATTGGGGCGGTGAAAGCCGGCGGCAATTACGCTTCGTCGCTCTTGGCCGCGGTCGACGCGAAGAAAAAAGGCTACTCGCAAGTCATGTGGCTCGATTCTTCGCAACACCGCTTCGTCGAAGAAGTCGGAACAATGAACGTTTTTTTTGTAATCGACGGAAAAGTCATCACGCCTGATCTGGGCGGAACAATTCTTCCGGGCGTCATGCGTGACTCAACCATCCAAACTTTGAAGATGATGGGAAAGACCGTGGAAGAGCGCAAAATCTCCATCGACGAGATCTTGATGGCGCAAGAGCGCGGACTTCTCACCGAAGTTTTCGGAACAGGGACCGCTGCCAGCGTTTCGCCGGTCGGCCAACTCGGATTCGAAGACCGCACGATCACAATCAACGATGGTCGCCCGGGCCCGATCGCTCGCGAACTCTATGCCACACTCACCGACATTCAGTACTCGCGTAAAGCCGACGAGCTGGGATGGACACTCGAGGTTTAAGCGATGATGTCTCTTGAAGCTGAAATTTTAGAGCTCAAGAAAAAGCACAACGCCGTCATTCTCGCGCACTATTACGAAGATGGCGCCATTCAAGATATCGCTGACTACGTCGGCGATTCACTTTACCTCGCCCAACTCGGAGAAAAGTTAACGAACCCCGTGATCCTGCTCGCGGGAGTTGTGTTCATGGGTGAGAGCGTGAAGCTCCTCTCGCCTGACAAAACCGTTCTCGTTCCCGATCTCGCAGCGGGCTGCTCGCTCGTCGACACCTCTCCTTACGAGCGCTATCTCGAGTGGCGCCGTAAATATCCTGAAGCGATTTCGGTGACGTACGTGAACTCAAGTGCGGCCGTGAAATCGATTAGCGACGTGTGCGTGACTTCGTCGAACGCCGAGAAAATTATCGGAGCGATTCCTCAAGACCGCATGATCGCATTCGGTCCCGATCGCAACCTCGGTCGCTATCTCTCAAAGAAGCTCAACCGCGACATGATCTTCTGGCCGGGCTCGTGCATGGTTCACGTGCTGTTCAGCGCTCGCAAACTCTTCGAGTTGAAACAGCAGCACCCCGACGCTCTTGTTCTCGCGCACCCAGAAAGTAGCGAAGCCGTTCTTCAATATGCCAACGTGATTGGTGCGACTTCGCGTTTACTCAAGGAAGTCGTCGAGAATCACGCGGTGAAGAAGTTCATCGTCGCGACCGAAGACGGCATCTTCCACCAAATGAGAAAAGCGCGCCCTGAAGTTGAGCTCATACAAGCTCCGGCCGAAGGCTCATGTGCGTGCAACCAATGCCCGTACATGAAGATGAACACGCTCGAGAAGATTCGCAATTCGCTCCGCACGCTTGAACCGAAAGTGCAGATTCCTCCAGAGTTCATGGAATCCGGCCGTGTTCCTCTCGACCGAATGATGGCAATCACCGAAGGTCGTCCCGTCACATGGCCTGAGCGCTTCACGAAGTGATGCCGGCCGAGATTACCGAAGCGCTCGCGAAAGTTCTCCCCACGATTCGCGAAGATCTCCACATTCCGACTCTCGAGATCATTCTCTACCCAGAGTTTGCAGCCGCAGGCCCAGCCGGGCGGCTTAAAATTCGCGAAGAGATCATCGCGGCGCTGAAGTCTGATGAAATCGAAGCCCAAACGCTGCGAATGCTTGAGCACGTTCCTGATTTGGCCCACGCGAGTGTCTCAATATCGCACAGTCGGTCGCTGGGCGGGTTTGCGCTGACACGCGCTCCGAAGCCTTCGATTGGCTTCGATGTCGAAGACATCTCTCGCATTCACGCCCGCGCAGTCGCGCGGATTTCTAAGCCTGAAGAACTCACGCAAGCAGCCGCTCGCGTGTGGGTGGCCAAAGAGGCCGCGTTCAAAGCACTCAAGGGAAAACCGAAAGTCATCACCGCGCTCACGACCCACGCGTGGCGCTCGGTCAGCGCTGGAGAAAACTTAAGCCTTTGGTCCTGCGAAGTGCATGAAGATTCGCTCCCAAACTCAGTTTGTCGGGGTTTCACTGTCGAACTCTCGAACACCGCGCTCGGAATTTTCGTCGCCAACCCTTGAATAGCTCTCAACTAAGGTCCAGCCAGCTCCGAAGAGTTGTATGAACCTAGTGACGAAAGCAGGTGGCCCATGGCCGAGAACAACAGCGAACGTAGAATTGCACCACGTGAAGCGGTCGACCCGATCCAGATCAGAGGCTTTACTTCCCTCGATCACATGACACTCCTCTCTCGCTCGGGCGCGATCGTCGAAGCTTCGACGACAGGCTTTCTTCTTCAGCTCGAGAGAAAAGAGATCGTGCCGAAGCAATTCCAGAAAGAGCTCTCGCTCGATGTGCTTTTGGGCGACAAAGTCATCTTGATGATCGATGCGATGAACTTAGAAATCGGCGGCAAGATCGCACGCACGAAGCGATTGACGAAAGATCTCTTTGAGATTGCGATCGATTACTCGGATGATGCTCCGGAGTATTGGCGCGAGATTCTCGTCGAGATGCTCCCGCGCGGAAGAGACTACAAGTAATCAGAGCGCGACAAACCCTTGCGCGCTTTTTTCGACCGCTTTCTCACTGAGAAGGCTGATCGTGTAGTGCGCCGGCAAAAACCACGAGAGCGCTTCGGCGATGTTCGAGTGCTCGTGGGCCGGCGGCGACTTCAACGATTCAATCGAGAAACACAGATCGAAGTTCACGTTGTCAGTCGACACCATAAGCACTTTCGGCGTGAAGATGCCTTGGTCGGCTAAAAACTGCTTGAGCACCGAACGCACGTAAAGCGGCAAGAATTGCGCTGTCGGAACACCCACCCACAACTGCTGACCCGACTTGATTTCAAAGAGCCCGGCTTTTGGCGCTTTCGCTTCAGGAGTCGTCAGAAATTCTCCGCGCTCGCGGTAATTCCAGATCATCCCGTAAGTGAGAACGTAATCAGGCGATGGCTTCGTGGGATTGATGGCAAGACCAATCCCGCGCGTTGAGAGCCACGCAAGCACGGCGTCCATGGAGTCATCGTCTTGCGGATGACCGGCTTCGACCATCAGGTAAGGCCAGTGGTCAGGGCCTTCTTGCGGATCCGGATTGAGAACGCGAGCCGGCGCTTGCGGCAACGCTTTGAGAAACGCCGCTTCCCACGCAGGATCACGGTTTTCGACGTCGGTTAGCAAGAGGTCTGAGAGTGTGG
>CAJYIL010000625.1 GCA_913774795.1 Pseudobdellovibrionaceae bacterium | reverse complement strand
GCGAGATTTCGCGCCCGTAAGCAATCAGATTTTCAAGGCGTCGCGCTTGTAAACGATCTTCGAGATGTGTCCCCACTTCATCGCTTGTTCGGGGCTCATCCAGTTATCGCGGTTTAGCGCCTTTTTAACTTCGTCTTGAGTGCGACCGCACTCTTTCGCGTAAAGATCGATCATCCGGTTTTTTGTTTCGATCAAATCATTCGCGTGAATTTCGATA
Source organism: Pseudobdellovibrionaceae bacterium (assembly GCA_913774795.1). GTDB lineage: Bacteria > Bdellovibrionota > Bdellovibrionia > Bdellovibrionales > JAMPXM01 > CAJYOV01. The sequence goes on along the minus strand of CAJYIL010000625.1, from coordinate 2,913 downwards.
TCCGAGACCGACCCGCCGAGGCCACTGATGAGCGGTTGGTGAACCAGGATTTTCGAATTCGGGAACGCGAAGCGGTGCTCTGGTTTCGCACAGAGGGTGATGACGGAACCCATCGAAGCCGCAAGGCCCGTGACGACCGTGACGACCGGAGGCTTGATGAAGCGAGCCATGTCGAAAATCGAGAAGCCCGAGTGCACTTCGCCGCCAGGGGAGTTGATGTAGAGGTAAATGGGGTCTTTGTCGTTGTGGCGTTCAAGAGCGAGAAGTTTTGCATTCACCGCGTGCGCGAGTTTCGCGTCGACCGCCGCGGAGATCATCACGACGCGCGCTTCGAAGAGTTCTTTTTCGACTTGCGGACCTGTCGCGCGCTCAACTTTATCGGCGAGAGTTTTTGGATCGAGTTTCGGTTCGTCGCCATCGGCGTTGCGAGTGATCAAAGTATTCAAATCAGCAGGGAAAGTCATAGTTGGTCCTTCAGATTTCAAGCGGGCAAAATTCAGATGTCGAAGACCCGCTTAGTTTCACTTCCCGGGAGCCCTGTCGTCCACCTTGCGGTGCATCCTGCCCAGTGGCCCCGGACCTAAGGTGTGTTCGATCAATCGAAGAGCGATTTGACGCCCGCTCCGAGAGCAAATGGCGCCACGACTAGCATCGCGAAAAAGATCGTATTTAAGACCGCCATCCCGTAGCCCGCAACGATCACGAGAAAGTCTTCTTCGAGCGACCCCAGAGCGATGAGCCAGAGGCAGATCGCCGGGATCATATTCGAGAACGGGATCGGGAGTGGCAATGCGAGCAGAAACGCGTGCCACGCGATCAAAAAGCCGTGAAAAGCCTGAAAGCCTCGGCGCGCAAACACATCAGAAAGGCGCGGGCGCACGACGTGCTCGACTTTCTTTAACAAAGATTCAAGAGCCTTCGCGAGTCGGAGCAAGAATTTTTTTTCGACTTCGATTTTCGCAACTCGGTCGGGCACCCAAGGCGGTCGACCTAAAAACATGAAGAATCCGAAAAAAACGATGCACGCTCCGAGCACGACCGAGAGGCCCGGGATCGGAATCGGTTGTAAAAAGGGCAGCACGAAGAAGAGAGAAAGAAGAGCGTGACCTTTCGGCCCGAAAAACGAAATGACCTCGCTTAAACGTAGGCGACCTGGCCCTTCTCCGATCATCGCGCGGATGGCCTCAAGCTTCATTGAGAAGCGATGGGCGGGGTCGTTTTGAAAGTGATTCACGGAAGCCTGGGACATCTCGTATTCAAGTCTCCCATGCGCCCAATCGATTGCGAAATGAACTTGTGGTCACACCTCGGTGATTGCACGGAGACAGTTATGATTTCTACCTCTTGGCAGTTCTTGATCAGAGGAGTAATTTCGCGACCGACGACAAAAATTCTCTCTTCAAAGGTCTCTCATGAACGTGTCAAACGTGACGAAGCTGCTTCCGTGTCTTCTGCTCGCACTTGCCGTTTCGGCATGCGGTTCGAAGTCGATCGATTTGCAAAAGCAGCCCGCTGCGCCTGCTCCGCAGGCACCCCCAAGCACGAAGCCCGCACCCGGAAATCCGGCGAATCCGTCAGATCCTGCGCAAAATCCAGAAAAACCCGAGCGCCCGCAGCCGGCGCCTGGCGAACCGGTGGCCTCTCGGTACCGCATCGTTTGCGAGATCGCGAGTGGCCCAGGCCGAGCGACTTTCATCACCACCGATGCGAACTCGCGCGCGTTTGATCCGTTCGTTGATCTTTACGTCGGTTCGTTGAAGAACCCAAACGAGAGCGTCACTCGTGCGAACTGGAATATCGATCTTGCCTCACGTCCGATTGCCGTTCCGGGCGCAGCGCTTGATCGCCTTGACGTGATCTTCACCGGCGTCGTTCGCGATACGAAATCTGAGCGCCTGTTCCTCGGTCAAATCGACACGGTCTTGCGCACGGGTAACGCCGTCGATCTCGGCTCGGCACCTTCGCTCGGCGGCGGAGTGCGCTCGGCCGCCGAAGCCATGGGTCTCTCGCCGGCTAACTACGGCGCGAGCTCGCAAGGCCGATTCATCCTGCTCCCGTCCAGCGAGGGCTTTAAGGTCATGAGCCGCGACCGCAAGAAAACGTTCGGTACGATCTCGGCTTCGACATCGAAGACCATCTTGCCGAAAATTATCGAAGATCGCGGAGTGTACACGGCGCTCGTCTACAACGGCTCAGGTTTTACGCCCGTTGTCGCAAAACTCGCGATCTCATCGTCAAGTGTTTCGGTCTCCAAGAAATTCGATCTTGGTTTCTCTGGTAAAACAGCGTCCCTTGTTCAAGGCTTCGGAACGGGTGCGGTCGCATGGGTCGAGTCAGGCTCGATCTCGGGATCGTCGTCGGTCACGGTCTCAAAGCTCGATCTTTCAAGCGGCCGCGTGACGCGCGCCTCTTACCGCTCGTCGGTGAGAGCCGGACGCATTCATCCGTCAGCCGCAATGACGGTGACTGAAGACGGTCAAGCCACAGTCAACTTGGCGATCGAGTCGGTGTCCTCGAATTCGTCAGGAACAACCGTTTCTTATGCTCGCGTCGTAACGCTCACGATGAGCGGTTCAACTCTGAACGAAGGCTCGGTCATCGAGTATCCGGATCTCTCGCTTCTTTATGCGCAAGAGAAAGGTCTTCGCGGTGGTTCGTGGATCATCAAATCGTTGATGTCGACGATCGATGGACAAACTTTGATCGGAACATTCGTCGCACCGAACGAATATCAAGTTTTCCGCAACCGCGGCGGTGCTTTTGACGGCGTCGGTTCGGTCGGTTGCTTGCGGCCCGATATCGTGGAGACAAAACTGTGAAACTTCTGATTGTTCTCCTCGCTCTCCAAATGACATCGCTCGCGTGTTTGGCGCAAACGCGTGCCTCGATTTCGGTCGACAAAGGCACGCCGAC
>CAJYIL010000624.1 GCA_913774795.1 Pseudobdellovibrionaceae bacterium | reverse complement strand
CGAGAAGCGAACCAGGCGAAGTCGTGCCGATACCGACATTGCCACCTATGTAGTTAATGCCGGGAGCTTGCGTTGTCCATTGTGAGCCACCCGCAGCTGATTGCCATGAAGGAGAGACGCCCGCACCCTGTGAAGTTAACACGGTGCCGGAGGCGCCCGCCGCCAGCTTGGTCAAAGTCGTTGCCGAGTTTGCTACAAGAATGTCTCCGACCGTGAACGATGTTTGGCCTGTTCCGCCTTTCGCCGCGGAAATCGCAGTACCATTCCACGTGCCGGATGTGACGGTACCGAGCTGAGTGATGTTCGATTGCACCGCTGTCGGCAACGTCGCGCCGATCGAAGGCACGCCAGAGCCGTCCGTGACGAGAACGCCGTTGTTCGCGGTCGCAAGCTGACCGACCGTGTTCGTGCCGCTCGAATAAAGAAGCTGATTGGCCGTCGTCGCCGATGGCCAAGTGGCTGACGACCACGAAGGGCCCGTCACTGTCCATTGCAGCATCGTGTTGGACGTTGAGCCCGGAACAGCCACTTGGTTTCCCGCAGCATTCGACGCAATCACGGAATAGTTCGCAAACGACGTCGCGCCCGTTCCTCCGCGCGAAACCGGAACAGTCCCGCTTGCAAGGTTGGTCGCATTGAGGTTTGTGATCAGTGAGCCATCGACCGCCGGAATTTGCGACGATCCGTTCAGCTTCAGAATTTGGTTGGCACCGGTGCCAGAGTTCAGAGTGAGAACGGGGGCTGGAGAGGCCTGCGAGACTCCAATATCTGTGTTCGCCGAACTCACCGAAGTGACAGATCCAGCCGTTGCACTCACCCACGAAAGAACGCCTGATGCGTTGGATGAGAGCACTTGACCTGCCGTTGGTGCCGTCGCCGGGAGCGTGTAGACGGTCGAACCGGCGACCGCCGGTACCTGGAAACCCGAGTAACCGCTCGTTGCGCCCGACATCACGAGCGAACCTTTGACGTCAAGTTTGCCGTTTGGCGAAGTCGTGCCGATACCGACGTTTCCGGCAGCGTCGATTCTCAAGCGCTCACTCGTACTCGTCCCTAACGTCAGGTAGCTCGGTTTGTAACCACCACCGCCCCAGGTGTCGCTGGCGTAGGCACGCAAATACGCCGAGGCCTGCCCATCCCAGTAGCCGGGTTCAGAATAGCCTCGTCCGTCAAGTCCAAGGAAGATCTGATTCGGAACAAGCGGACCTGGCGCGCTTGGCGTGCCATTGGCCGCGTACATCTGGAGGTAGGGATCGCCGCCACCCAGATTGCTCCGGTAGTTTTTGATGATCAGACCCGAGTATGGATTGCTGGTTGGATTCGTATTCGTGATGAGAACCGATGAGTTGGTCGGGCTGCTGATTTCGAGGCTAGCGGAAGGCGATGTTGTTCCAATACCGACATTTCCTGAGGGGATACTCACGCTTGTAATGGTCGTGCCCGATCGATTGAACATGATGGCATTGCTCGCCGAACTGTAAGCATCGTTCACCGCGCGAATGCTGAATGAGTTCCCATTATGGAAGAAGTCCCAATACTTTTCGTCGGCCGAGCCTGCAGAGTTGTACGACGTCAAAGGATTATAGGAACCGGACGACTGAGCGTTAAAATTAAATCCATAGACATTTGCGGTCGCGTGCAGAGTTCCGATCACGTCAAGCTTGTAGCCTGGTGATGACGTGCCGATTCCGACATTTCCGGTCGAATCGATGCGCATGCGCTCAGTCAAGGATGAGTCATTCGTCGAGAACGTGATCGATTTACCTGAGGCGGTCGCGCTGAGCCCAAGACCATTCGTGGATCCGCCCATAGTACCCGCAAGAGAACCTGTGTTCGAGAACACGTTAAATGCGCCGTTTTGACCGCTCGAGCCTGCGTTCACCATTTGGCGTGCGAGAATCGTCCCGTTAACATCAAGATTCGTCGTTGGCGACGTCGTGCCGATACCGACATTCCCGCCCATGTAGTTGATGCCTGGCGCCTGCACGGTCCACGGCGATGTGGCTTGCGCAATCCACGACGTACTGCCCGACCCATTCGTCGAGAGCACCTGACCTGCGGAGCCAGTCGAGACCGGTAACGTCAAGGTATAAACCGCACCCGCTGGGTTCACGACATTCACGACCGAGCCTGCGTTGTTCAGTGAAAGCTGATTCGCCGTGACCGTGCCGGCCGCAAAACCGCCAGAGCTATCTCGACGCACGAGAGTTGAAACCGTGTTGGTCGCAACGGCGGCGTTCGCGAGGTTCGCACCCGACGCTACGTTTGCTGCCGAAACTCCGCCAACTGATGCCACGGTTGCAGCGGCCGCCCCAGGACCTGTCGCGGTCACGTCACCCGTTAGAGAGGTGATACCCGCCGACGACGGGGTCATCCAGACGAGTTTGCCTGAACCATTTGAGGTCAACACTTGTCCGTTTGTTCCGCCAGTCAACGGCCAAGTCAGCGAGTAGGACGCCGCAAGCGCTGGATCCGCCAAGAATCCAACGTAATAACTCGAGGGTGAAGCCGCGAAGATCTTGAAATCACGAGTGGTCGTGATGGCTGAAGACAAAGATCCCGAAGTCGAAATGGAAATCGCGGGATCAAGCTTTGCGCCCGTCACGGCGCCGCCTTGAATCATCGTCGTCGTGACGGAGTTAGCCCCCGGAGTTGACGTCGATGAAACCCAAGCCGAACCATTCCATCCCAAAACTTCGCCCGCATTCATCGTCGGCAGCGCGACACCATTGAGTTCACCTGACTTCGTGTACGCAGTCGAAGAACCGTTCACGAGCGCCATCAAGTTCGTGTACTGCGCATTCGACAACGGCGCGAGTCCCGTTAGCGGCTCTCCACTGGCGTCGATCACGCGCAATAATGAATCTGCCGTGAAGCCTTGGATTTGCTTCGATTCAAACGCGTAGGGAACGAAGTTGATTTTCTGCGCGGGAATCGGCTCCCAAGTCGACATCGTTTCGTCTTTGAAAAAAACAACGAGATTGCGACCATCCGCCGCATTCGGGCTCCACGTACCCGGGCCAGAGGCGCACGTGGTCAGCCCCGTGAATTGCCCCCGGTTCGCAAAGATGCGGTCTAGCGTGAGACCGGTTGAATCTGTACGAGTGCCGTTTCCGTCGTTGATGGTGAGCGAGAATTGCCCGTTCGTATTTCGCAAGTCTTGCGCTTGGATTTCTTCGTACATCAGACAGTTTTGACCGTCGGGTGTGCGGATCTGCATTTTGAATTGCGTGTTCGCGCCAGACAGCGGAGCGCCGTCGGGCCTTAAGATGCGGCCTTGATAGGTCACTCCGGAATTGGCGGCCGACACCGGTTGAACAAACCAGAAGATCGACAAAAGAGTGAGAAAGGCCCGACCGATAAACATCGACAACTTATCGGTCGGCTGCCTAGAACTCCTAACGCCTCGATTGGGACAAATCTAACATTTCAGACATTTAGTTTTCTGAATGTCAGGTACCGGACCCATGTCGGTCTCGTAATGGCACACGCAGGCGATCAATTCGCTTTAATGAACCGCAGAAACGGCAGCGACACGATCGGAATAGCCGTGAACAGCACGACCAAGAGCGCGCCCGCCGGCAAATCCCAAACGTAACTCAGCCACATACCTACCAGGCTCACGAAGGCTCCCCCGACCCACCCGACGAAAAGCCGGTGCGAGATCTTAGTTGAAACAAGCGTGCTCATCACACTCGGAACAATCAAGAAACTGAAGACAAGCAGAACGCCGGCAATACTCGTGGATGATGTGATCACCACACCGAAAAGAAGATAGAAGAGAAAATCCCAAAATCCACTCTCGGTGTGCGCAAACGAGGACCGAATAAATCTCTCGCGGTAAACCCAGTGAATGATCGCGACAACTCCGTAAATCAAAGCGGTGCGAAGAACATCCGCCCATGAAACCCAGAGTAATTCCCCGACCAGAGCTTCTTTCAAATGTTCAGCTCCGTGCGCGAGACGATCAACGACTAAAACGACAGCCGCCGAAGCGAACGCGTAGGTGATCCCGATCAAAGCTTCTTGCGAGATGTGCCTCTCGAGGCGTCGAGCGTAAGCGAAGACTCCAGCCGCCACGAACGTCGCGCCAAGCGAGATGCCGTAGCTTAAGAGCGAGTGATGATCGTCTGGGTTCAGCAAGAGCGCGAAGCTCGCTCCGAGACTCGCCACTTGAGCCAGCGAGAGGTCGACGAAGACGACCCCTCTGGCGAGCACGTGAAGCCCGAAATAGCAGTGAATTCCCAAGAGCAGAAGACACATCGCGAACGGAGCCGCAAGAAAGTGAACGACGTCCATCGTTACTTTCCTTCAATCGCTTTCACGAGTTCTTCTTGGACATCTTCGATCGTCGAAAGACCCGGCGCCGAATCCACGGAGATGCCGACAGACTTGACTCGAAGCGGGGGATTCTCGGCCGCAACGCGGTCAGCGATTTTCGTATCGAAGAAGTTATCCACGAGCGCGACTGCGATCTTATTCTTTTTAGCGATCTCGATCACCTCTAGAATGTGCTGAGCCGAAGGTGGCACTCCCGGTTTCGCCTCTAACGTCGCTGCTGATTTCAAACCGTAGCGTGCTAAAAAGTAGCTGAGCGATGGATGATACGTGATGACCTCGCTAATACCTGTTTTTTTCAGTCGTTCGCGCCACCCGTCGACTTTTGTTTTCAGATTGGCTTGGTATTGATTTGCGCGCTGAGTGAAGTTTGCGGCGTTGCCTGAATCCAGCTCGCCCATTCTTTTCGCGATCGCTTGGGCAAGCTCTCCCACGCGGATGGGATCGAGCGTGTAGTGCGGGTTTCCATCGGGATGCACATCACCCATCGAACGTGAGATGTCGCCCGTCGGCTTTTCGAGCGGCTCGACCAGGGCGCCGAGATCGAGATGCCCCGACGAACCAGGATTCATCTTCGCATTGTGGGAGCCGCGAATCAGACTCGGTAGCCAACCGATTTCTAGCGAG
>CAJYIL010000623.1 GCA_913774795.1 Pseudobdellovibrionaceae bacterium | reverse complement strand
GTCAGCGTTCCCGTGAGCCAAAACGAGTTTGATACGTTCAAAGCGACAACGACTTCTAAAAAATGAAGACATCGAAACTCCGGTCGTCGGCGACCATTCGCTCCATTGCGATCTTCACGGGCTTTTTGTTTTCAGCATCGGTCATCATCTCTTGTGCGAGCAGCGGAAGCCGAGCGGAAACTCAGGCCGCTTCGACCAGCGAAGTTCCCGATGAACTCAGTTTGAAGGCCGATCGTTCGGCACTTGAAGAAGCTCGCAAGGACATTCCCGAAGAGCGCCGCCGAGAGAACGATGAGCTCGCAGCACTCCTTCAGATGATTCAGGCCAAGCCCAATCAAGAGCCGGGTGAAGTGCGCGAACGATTCAATAAAACGGTTCGGGATCGCCGCGAAAAGAATGACAAGAGCTTAAGAAAGCGCCGCGATGACTTTTCAACGAGCGAGCGTCGCACTCGTGAGGCGTTTCTCAAGTCGATGAAAGATGAGCGGGATTCTTACATGGGCGGTAAACACACGCCCGCCGAACGCAAAGAGTTTTTCGATCGACAAGAAGACAAGAGAAAAGAGTTCTTCGCCAACCAATCGGAAAAACGTCACGACTTTGAGTCAAAGATGACCGACGACCGAAAGACGTTCGAAGATTACATCAAAGAGAAAACGTCGCAATTCAATGACGAGATGCGCGCGTACACCGCCGCTTTCTACGATCGCAAGAAAGCCGAGCGTCTCGCGAAAGAGTCAAAATCGCGACCTCCGGTAAAATCGACGTCGAAGACCGGCCAAACCGTCGACGACGATCAAACGATTCCCGATGGGCCCGCGATTCCGCTCGGGCCACCGGGTAGCGATCGCTAAGTTTTTCTCAAAAACGGAATGACGAAGAAACTCACGAGAAGTGCGATGAGCAAGACGAGTGAAGCAAGTCGGCCGAAAGCCGCGAGCCTATACAGCATTTCGTTGTGACGTTTTAAGAATCGGAATTCCGTCACGTAGATGATCTCGCAGGCGCCGTTTCCGGTGCCCGTGCGCGTGACGCTCGAGTTTCGTGCGCCACGATGATCGGTTTTGTAGTTTACGAGTTGTCCCGCGATTTCGACCTCGTCACCGATTCGCACATCCCGAAATAGCGCTGCGAGTTTCGGCGTGTCGGGTAGAACGTGGTTATTCGAGAAGGCTTCGGGCCGAAACTTTCGGTATTCATCGCCATCTCTCGTGAAGTAGTAACAAGTCCAATCTCCGTGGGTGATCGAGAACTTGCGTAAGTCGACCACCTCCGCGTCATCGCCCCAAACAATGCAGAAATCGTGCGTGTTGAGATAATCGCCAGCCGCTTTGTGGGTGATGTTCGTCAAACCCATCGCATCGCTTAACGAAACGACACGGCCGCGGAGCCGGTAGTCGAAGACCGGCGTAATTTCATAGAGGTGATTTTCTATCGTTCGCGTGAACGGCTTCACGACCGTGGACGTTTGCTCAGGCTCGGAATGCAAGAGCGGATTCGGTGCCGGTCGGGGGAGCCGAGAAGCGAACGAAAAAGCGATAAACCAAAGCGCGAGGCTCATAATGAGAGCGATCGCGCTGAGCTTGATCGGCTTCATTTATTTGGAGCGATTAGCGCTCGGGCGGCCGCGCTCTTGGCGCCCACCTTCGCGTTTAGAGCGCGCCGGCAGAGCCTTAGGCCCTCGTGACGTCTTCTCTCGCGATTCCGTCTTTGCTGATTTCTTGCGGGCTTCAGGGAGTTTTTCGCGCTTCGTTTGTTCGAAGATCTTCTTTAAGCCCATCTCGGTGAGGAACACGAATGTTCCGCGCTCGAGCGTTGAGGGCATTTTGAGACCGCCGATCGCGACACGCTGAAGTTTCAAGACGTCGAAGCCAATCTTCTCGAACATGAAACGAATTTGACGGTTTTTCCCTTCGGCGATGCCGATGCGGATCCAGTCTTTCTCGCTCGAGCCTTTCGAGCGAGCACGCTCGACGAATCTCGCGGCGACTCGGCCGGAGGGGATCGAAACGCCGGTTCTCAAACGCTGAAGTTGTTCATCGCTGACGTGCCCGGAGACTTTCACGAGATAAGTCTTGATGATCTCTTTCGTCGGGTGATTCACGCTCTGCGCGAAGTCGCCGTCGTTCGTGAGAAGGATCATGCCTTCAGAATCCCAGTCGAGACGACCGACCGGGAACACACGAACCGGTAAACGCTGAAAGTAATCAGAGATCGATGGACGACCCTCTGGATCGTTCATCGTGGTCACGACCGACTTCGGTTTGTTGAAGCAGATGTAGACTTTTTCTCCGGCCGCCTTCACTGGTTTTCCGTTCACCGTGATGCGGTCAGTGGGAGAAACGCGCGTTCCCAACTCGTAAACCTTTTTGCCGTTCACGAGGACGGCACCTTCGGCGATAAGTTGGTCGGCGTGGCGACGGGATGCGACTCCGCACTCCGCCAGGAATTTATTTAAACGGGTAAGTTTTTGATCTCGGGCCATGGGTCTTCTTTCAGGAGGTCTTCGTCTCTCGGGGCATCGAGCGCGACCGTGGGAACCGTCACTGAACGATAAGCGGGATTCGAGGCTTGAACGAGTGCCAGACTCTTTTCAAGGTTGTTAATCAACAAGCGAGCAAACTTGTCGTCGGGAAAAATATGTTCGAGTGCCAGGCGACCGCGCTCAAGAGCCGCGTGCGCGAAGCGAAAGGTATCAGGTGTCACACCTTGCCCGAGAAGATCAAGAGCCTTCTCGAGAGTCGTCGTGAGTTCGAGGTACATCGGATCGGTTTTGCGGTCGACGAAGAATTGCTCAAGTCGCTTCAATGGGTAAAAGAGAAGCGGATAGCGATTGAGGCCGCCGCCATCGATTGAGCCAAACTTTTGGAAGGTGTAGCCGCGAACGAAAGATCCTCTTAGGCCTTCAACGCCCATATGGAAGCGAGCGCTCGCATGAGCGCCTGTTTCGAGCTGTTGAATCATCATCGGCGAGAGCAACAAGTCTTGCGTGTAGAAAAGCGAGTACTCCGAATGCAGCGGAGAGAGTTCGCCGTCTTGGAGAATCAGCGCGCGCGGATAAGTCGTGATTTTCAGCGAACGATCGCCCTGCATCGTGATGCCGACAACTCGGGTTTCGCTTTCGCGGAGAACTTTGATTTTGTCGTACGGAGTCGCGTTTCTCTCAAGGTGCCTTTGGACGACGACTTCGAGGTTCTTGAGATTTTCGACCGCGATCACTTGCACATCATTTAGGCGAAGGAGGCCTTGAAGAGCCAACGGGCCGTGTGTGTCTTGGAAGTGGTGAAGCAGAGATTCGGTTTCACTGAAAAGGTGCGACTTCGATTCTTGCCAGTGAGTGAAGCCGAGCGCCCGAAAGTAGAAGCGATTGATCAACTCAGCATTGACTAACTCGGTGGCATCACACAGATTTTTGAGATACTGATAGAGTGCGAGACGCGCGGCATCTTTATCCGGTTCGAGGGTGAAGATATGCTGGGCCAAGGCCGAAACATGCGCCATGTCTTAGGGATATGGTCGAACGGCTACGCAGTCCAGCAAAAATGCTGGTTCTAGCCCACGAGGGGCTTAAATTGAGGGCAGGGATGACATGCAACGCGAATTGAACCCACGACTCTTCGGAACGCCCGCGTCGACTTCGAGCTCAGTCTCCACCGACTCGATGCCACCCGTCACGCCGGCTCCATTGATGGGTTCGAACGAGGAGCCCCTTCGCCGGGTTCCTTATCCCCCCGTCGATGTGAAAGGTCTTGAGGCCTCGATCGCCACGATCAAAGGGGCGATCATTCAGCTCGAGCGACGCACCGAAACCATCGCTTTCAAAATGGAAGAGTTGGCTCGCACCGTTCACGCGCGTCTCGAGCGCTTCTCGCAAGCCATCGTTCGCGTCGAAGATGTCATGACCAAGTCACAGCAAGAATCGGCGGCGAAATTTGCGTTGGTCGTTCAAAAAGTGAACGAAAGAAAAATCAATGACTCAAAAGTTTCGGAGCTTGTCGATCGTCACAACACGATCATCCGCAACTTTGAAAACCGCCTCGCATCTCTTCAGCGATTGGCCTCTGAACAACAGATGGCCCTCCACAATGCTCAAGCGGCTCTCGTCGAGGCGACCAATGAGATCGCTCGTCTGAAGCGGTCTTAGTTTTTAAATAGAGCTGTGTTCGTAAAGTTCGCGACGTACATCTGCGCGTTGGCGGCCTTTTCGTAAAGCTCCGTCACTTCTTCGTGAGTCAGGCTTTCTTTGGCTTGGGCCGCGATCTTCTGAAAAGTCATTGCCTGGTCTTCGCATGTTTTCGCAAGTTGCTTGAGCTTTTCGGCCGGTGATTCTTTTTCGAGTTTCTCAGCTTGAGACGCATTCAGTGTTCCGCAGTCGAAGACACTCGCAGGACCGCGCGTTTTCGCAGGCGGAGTTGGCAGAACCGGATTAGCGATCGCGAATGACGAAGCGAGTGTGAGTGCGGCGAGTGCGAGTTTGTTCATGTCATGTCCCCCTGCTTGATGAGGGATAGAGCACAATCCGGGCCCACCGGCCGACGCTAGATTCGCGTTGACCGTCGAACTCTTGAGCGCATGTCAGAGAGCGATTTGACGTTCGCTTATGGATCGTATCGAACTGAGCTTGAGTCTTGCTTTGTGTTACTGCATCTGCGCCATCGCCGCACAAGACGTCGCGCAACGTCGGCAGATCTCAATGCACTCTTGCATCATCTCATCGTCGTTCATTTTCTCGCAGTCATCCGCGCAGGCCGTGCAGACTTGCGCGCGGTTAGTTACGCGAGCGAGACCGAGTCTAGCTCGCGAGGCCGGGCGGGAGCGGCATGTGCCGAAAGCTTTACGAAATTAAAGCGAGAGTTCGTTTTGAGAGGGCACTTCTGAGAGCAAAAGTGACCACCTCAGCGGGACAAATTTGTCCCGACCGACGATTGCGAGATCGAGTTCATCTCGGCATGTGATGCGAGAGCGCCATTCATTTTCTTTACGAACGAGTCAGCGTTCTCGAAACCAGTGACCGTGAGTTCTTTGCGAACAGCGCCTGCGGTGTCGTAAAACACCATCGTCGGAAGACCCATCACACCATACGTCGATTTCAATTTATCGAGTCCCGGGAAGTCATCGGTCGCATCGATTTGGAGAAGAACGAACTTCCCGGAGAGATCGCGAACGCGGGCGTCGGTAAAGGTCTCATGCTCGAGCTCTTTACAAGCTCCGCACCACTCGGCGAAGAAGTCGATTAAGACAGGCTTCTTGTCCGCGAGAGCGGCGGCGAGTTTTTCGTCGGAGTATTTTTGCCAGTTGAGTTTCGGCGATGAAGCCGGAGACGCCGCCATCATCGATGCGCCTGCCGGCATGAGAGAGACGCCGGCTTTTTCGAGAACGCCTGAACCTGCGAAGACGAGACCGATCACGAACGCCGCGAGCATGACACCTTTACGGAGGCGGCCTTTCGACGAGAGACCTTCATTCGGTTCAAATGCACCGTAAGCCGAGGCGATCATCACGACCGCAAGACCTAAGAGAGAGTTAAACAACCAAGTCGGGTAGACAGGTTTCACGTAGTAGAGCGCCATCACGACCATGACCGTACCGAAGGCAAATTTCGTGACGTCCATCCACGCGCCGGCCTTTGGCATTTTGCTGATGAGAGCCGACGATGTTCCGAGAACGATGAAGAGACAGCCCAAGCCCATCGCGAACGAGAAGAGAAGCACGAAGCCGAGCATCAAGTTTTGCGTCTGTGCGATGTAAGTGAGAACCGAAACGAGAACTGGTCCCACGCATGGTGATGCGACGATGCCGGCGATGAGGCCTGTCGCGAAAGCGCCGCCGTAGCCTGAACCCGTTTGTGCAGTTCCGACTTTATCGCGGATGAACGCCGGAACCTGGAGTTCAAAAACGCCGTACATCGAAAGCGACATGACCACGAAGAGAAGACCGATCGCCGAAACGACGTAGATGTTACCGAGCGCCGAACCAAACATCGCGCCCGTCTTCGCTGCGGCGACACCGAGGATCGAATAAGTCAAAGCGATCCCGAGAACGTAAGCAAGCGAGAGCGAGAAGCTCTTCATTTTGCTCTGACCTTTGGTGCGAGCGCCCAGGATCGCGAGCGTGATCGGAATCATTGGATAGATGCAAGGAGTGAGTGACGTGAGAACGCCCATGCCGAACACGACGAGAATCGCCATGAAAAGAGATTGCGACATCGCTTTTTCGAAAGAGCCTTGAGGCACAGCGGCCGCTTGCGCAACCGGTGGTTCCGACGGAGGCGAGCCTGCGCCAACCGACGCGGCAACCGTAAACGGAACATCGAGTGTCAGGGTCTTCGGGAATAAGCAGTTCTCTTTTGAGCACGCTTGGTACGTGAGCTTTACTTTGGCCTTCACTTGGCCAGCTTTGAAGCCTTGCGGGACTTCAAATGCCACGCGGCCTTGGCCCGAGCGCTCAAGACCTTCGCGCTCTTTTTTCGTGACCGAGTCGACGAACTTCACGAGGGGAGAGACCTTGATGTCGCCCACTTTGAGATCGTCAGGAGAATCGACGGCGACTTTGAATTTGTCTGCGTACGCGTGATAGTGCTCCGCGAGTTTGAAATCGAAAATCATCTCGGCCGTTTGGCCAGGAGAGACCGTTGCGGGTTGGGTGCGCACAGTGGCGGTGAGCGGATTGGTATTGATTTCTTCTTCGGCGCGGGCGCTCACGGCTGCAGTGACTAGCAAAAGGCCCATCAAAAGACGCTTCAAAGGATCCCCCAACGTGATGTGGTCTTATCAGGTATCGGCCACATTTTGCCATCTCACAAGATGAACTGGATTTAGACACCGCTGAAAGCCCTAAAAACGAGGTGAACTCGGACTTTCTCCCAGGGAAACGTCTCGGAACGAAGCGCCGATTCGGCTCAACTCGGGAGTGAGTTGCTCTTGATAATATCCTGGACAGTCGTGACGAGCCTTTCGAACTCGCGTCGCGCTGCGCGGCGAGCAGGCAGAGAAAGAAGCGCAAACGAACCGAGCTGCCCTAAGTGATCGAGCGCAAACGTGCCTCCGTCGCGCGCCCACCTCTGGCTGTCTGACAGGATTAACCCATCGCTCTCTTCTCCGTTGGTGTGGTGGAGGTGTGAGTAGATCATTTTGTAGTGAAGCCCGATTTGGTGCCATGTGACCGAGCCTACGAGCGAGACGTTATCGATCTCCGTGATCACCGGGTGTCGGGCATTGAATTCTTCGATCGCATCAAGCTTAAGCGGCTTTAAGTGCTCAAGACGCTGGAGCGTATCGTAGCCAAAGAGCTTCATGAGCCGATACAGACGCGGCGACGTTTCGTGAAAAGTAAATGCGCCGTCGGCCACGCGAGCGCCTCGGTGAGGTGAGCCGATCGTGATGACGGTTCTCACGCGGCCGGGATATTCGCTGGCCATTCTTGCGGCCACTCCGCGCGCAACAAGTCCTCCCATCGAATGACCGAGGAGATGCACGGGCCCTTCTGCGGGCAGCACTCGGGCGATCTGCTTCATCGCGCGCTCGACTTGCTCAATGATCCGACCGAATCCCATTTCTTTGAGCGAGTGAACTTCGCAGCCAATCTCCTCAAGTCGAGGTCGCCATTGCTGGACCATCGGACCAAAGTTCAGCGGTCCCATGTGAATGAGGTCGTCGCCGAAGGTGTTCAGGCCGTGGATGAAGATAACAGTTGGGGTCAATCGTCTAGATCTCCTAGCTGAGCTAAGTCTAACTCAACACTTAACCGAAACGAAGAGGGTAGAAGTTTGGCAAGGAGCCATCATGGGTGCAGTCGGTGCATTAGTAGTCTTAGCGTGCGTCTTCGGGTCGTTCATCGCCCAGGGCGGACACATCCACGTCGTTTGGCAGCCGTTCGAATTCATCATCATCGGTGGTGCGGGGATCGGCGGTTTGATCATCGCCAACAAAATGTCCACGATCAAAATGATGGTCGGCATGATGAAGAAAGCTTGGTTCGGAAAAACTCCGGGCAAAGCGGAGTACCTCGAACTCATGCAGATGCTCTTCCAACTTTTCCAGATCTTCAGAAAAGACGGACCGCAAGCGGTCGAACGTCACATCGAAGAACCGGAGAAATCTGAGATCTTCAAGCAGTACCCAACTTTCTTGGCCAACCACCACGCCGTCGACTTTTTGTGTGACACGATGAAGATCACGCTCTCGGCCGATCTTTCTCAGTATGACGTCGACGATCTTTTGAACGACGACATCAAAGTCATCCACGAAGAAGAACACTTTGCTCAACACGCTCTCTCGAACATGTCGGACTCGTTCCCGGGTCTCGGGATCGTCGCTGCCGTCCTCGGTATCGTTCACACGATGGCTTATTTGACTGCGGGTACGGAAGTCATCGGGGAGATGATCGGTGCCGCCCTCATCGGTACCTTCATGGGTATCTTGGTGTGTTACGGATTCTTAGGACCCACGGCAGCGAAGATGGGACAAGACATCGGCGCTGAAGGTCGTTACCTCATGGTGATCAAAGCCGCTCTCGTCGCTCTTCAGCGCGGAGCACCTCCGCTGGTTTGCGTGGAGTACGCTCGCCGTACGATTTTCCCTCACGATCGTCCTTCGTTCGTCGAAGTCGATGCGGCCACTAAGGGCGCGAAGAAAGCAGCGTAATCGGTCATGGCAGCTGATAAGAAACCACAGATCGTTATCAAGAAGATCACTGTCGTTCAGGGCGGTGGTCACGGGGGTGCCTGGAAGGTCGCCTTTGCCGACTTCATGACGGCGATGATGTCCTTCTTCTTGGTCATGTGGTTGATCTCGTCAGCGTCGGAAGAAGAGAAGAAAGCCATCTCGGATTACTTCTCAACTCCGTCGGTCATCGAATATCAATTCCAGAACTTCGGGGCGGAGATGACGCTCGAGAAACTCTTTCTCGATCTCGTCAACGAACCGCTCAAGACACTGCAAGGCTTAGTTGAGCCAGCAGATCGTTCGCCGAACGTGATGTTCCTCGGCACAAAGAAGATCGTCATGTCGTACATGGCCGAGCAACTCGGAAACTTGGCGTCTGACGTCAACGTCACCGCTGACTCTGTCACGTTCGAAATTCCAGACAATCTCCTCTTCCGCCAAGGCTCCGCAGATCCGAACCTTCAGTTCGTAAAAGTCATGGAGCGCGTGCGTGGAGTGACGGGTGGATTGGCGGATGCCGATCTCTCGATCACGTCGATGGTTTATCGCGAGTTTGTTCCTTCGAAAGAAATGGTCGCGGCTCAACATGTTTCTGATCAACGTCTCGATCTCTTGATCGATAAGGTGAAGAGCGGGTTGACGCACGATTCAGTCACGGTCACAGGCAAATCGCTTGCGCGTGACGACGACCGCGGACCTCGCGACACGCGTCCGGGTGGCGGTTGGGTGAAGTTCGAGATCAAGCAAAAGTCGGTCACGTCTGACGGAAAAAAACCACGCAAGATCTCGGGCGCTGCCGAAGAGAAAACAGCTTCGACTTCGGCCGAAGATCGCAGCGAGTACGACCAAATCGTGAAAGACGTGAGTGCAAGAGTCGCGAAACGTCCTCAGCCTTTGCCGTACGTCAAAGACGATATGTGGGACGGAAAAAAGAAGAAGGGCCTCTTCAACAGCATCGGTCGCGGTCGCGCAGCTGCTCCTGTTGAACAAACCGGTCACTCGGACTCGGTCGATGCCGAGGCCAAATCCGCATTCCCACAGCAGAACTCTGCCGACGAAGAGTGATTTCGGTCACG
>CAJYIL010000622.1 GCA_913774795.1 Pseudobdellovibrionaceae bacterium | reverse complement strand
TTCACGAGTTCTCGCTCAAGAGGCTCCTTGCGATCCATGAGAGTGCGAATCTCTTTGGATTGTGGTGCAGCCGCTTTGTAAGCCGCGATTTCGTCGCCCAGTTCTTCAACGACGAGCGCGGTTCTCCAGTTGCAGTCTTTCTTGAGTCGCAAGATGTCGCCGTAGATGTGGTCACCGATGTAAAGAATGTCGTCGCCTTCCATGCCGAGATCGCGGGCGAACTTATTCGCTCCACCGCCCTGAAAGACCCCGTGTTTGATCGGTCCGTCGTAGTTAGTCATGGTTCCGTTCGTCGAATCTACTTTCAAGAAACGGAGATTGTCGTAAAAGAAGCGCGGCTTCTGCGCGTAAGTCACGACGACTTCGAACAACTCTTCCCATGATTTGCAAGTCGTGAGGAACGGGTTGATCGCGTGATCGAGAAGGAGCTTCGTGTAAGAGAAATCGGAGTTTGTAACGACGAAAACTTTCTTGTCATGTTTGCGGTAGCGCTCAAGACCCGCCACCATCTCCGGATCTTTCACGATGAAACGATCAAGCTCACGCGCGACTGTTCCTTTAATCGAACCGTCAGAGTGCGCAATGTCGAGGGCCGAGATGACGTCGGCCGCGATCGTGTCGTAATCCGGCATGGTGTCTTTGCCTTCACCGTCTTTGATGTCGACGAGCTGGGCGAACAAAGTCGCAACAGAAATCGAGAAGGCCGTGTCGATCGCCGTGTAAAGAAGCGTATCCGAGAGATCGATGTAGATCGATTTGTAGAGCTTCTGTTGAGTGGCGAAGTCGATCGGTTTTGTTCCGTGAAGAGACGCGCGAATGGCGCCATGCCGCGAGACTTTCAGGAGATTCCCTTTTTTTCGGTCGATGACGAGACCACGAATCGCGAGATCGTACATGAACGGAAGAGTGAGAACGGCGGCCGGGTAGCCTTTCTTCTCGACGAGCGCTTTCTTCATGATTTCGTGCGCAAGCTGCTCGAACTCATGGGTGTGGTAACGAACCAAGGTGTGGTCCATATCGAAGCCGATGTACTTGATCTTCCGCATGTTGAGGGTGCGGTTGACGAAAACTTTTTGGTTATAATCTTGATCCATATTCACGCTTTCACGACGGGAAGCCCGAGAGAGTTCCACAGGAGCATTCCGCCTTTTAAATTGTAGACGTTGGTGTAACCGAGAGACTGCGCGTAGGCCGCTGCTCGAGCCGATCGACCGCCCGCTTTACAGACGAAAACGATGGGTTTGTCCTTTGGCAGGGCCGAAACGTTCTCCGGCAATGTTCCGAGAACGATGAGATCAGCGCCGTCGATGTGGCCAAGTTCGCCGACATACTCCGATGGCTCACGTACGTCGATCATCGCCACATCGTCTGAGCTGCAACGAGCGAGCTCCTCGGGCGAGAGATCGATCACTCCCTCGAAGTCGGGGTTCATTGTGCGCGACGTGAACGTCATACGGTCTCCAGTACAGCTCGGCAGCGAGCTTCGTTTTTGCGGCAGTCCATCAAATCGTATTTTGCCCAGCGTTGCAAGTCGAGCTCGGGGCGCCTAAGATCAATTCGCAATGACTCGAATGCTCCCTTCTATCCTCAGCACGCTCAACATCGAACTGACGCCCTGCCAAGCCAAGGCTGACGCGGCTTTGCGCGGATCCTCGAATATCTTCCTGACGGGCGGAGCGGGAAGCGGCAAGTCGTTTTTGATCAGGCATTTTTTGAGAACGCAGAACTTACGCGAGTTCCCGGTGCTCGCGTCGACGGGTGCGGCGGCCGTTTTAATCGGCGGGCGCACGTTCCACAGCTTCTTCGGTCTCGGAATTCTCGAAGGCGGAGTTGAGGCGACGGTCGAGAAGGCGGCGAAAAACCGTCAAGTCGTTCGACGTTTGAAAAAGATCAAAGGATTCATCGTCGATGAGATCTCGATGCTCTCGGGCCCGACGTTGCGTGCGGCCGAAATCATCTGCCGCCGCGTTCGCGAAAGCGATCTTCCTTGGGGTGGACTTCGCGTAATCGCGGTCGGCGACTTTGCGCAGCTTCCGCCGATTGATCGCGGAAACGGCGCGCGTCCCTGGGCGTTCAAAGATTCGGTCTGGACGTTCTCGGGGTTTGAAACTCAGTTCCTCCGCACACAGACGCGTTGCCGTGATGAAGAGTACATCCGTGTTCTAAACGACGTCCGTGAAGGTCGAGTGACGCCGCTCGTTCGCGATTATCTGAATTCGAAAATCGGACCTGTGCCCGATGATTTCGAAGGAACACGGTTGTTCCCGCGTCGTGACGAAACCGAGCGTTTTAACTTGAGTAAGCTCGACGCTTTAAGTGGTCAGCCGGTTCGCTTCGAAACGATTTATTCCGGTGATGCTCGAGCGGTCGAAGCATTGAAAAAATATTCGCCTCTTCCCGATGCGCTTTTCCTGAAGGAAGGCGCGTTGGTCATGCTTCGCCAGAATGATCCTCAAGGTCGCTGGGTGAACGGAACAACGGGTCACATCAAGACGATCAAAAAAACCGAACTTCGCATCGAGCTCTTAAACGGGCGCATGATCGAGATCGAGCCTTCGTCGTTCTCTTTGCTCGACGCGGAAGGCAACGTAACGGCAGCGGCGATGAACTTTCCGGTGTCGCTTGCGTGGGCGTCGACGATTCACAAATCGCAAGGGGCGACGCTCGACAAGATGATGGTGAATCTCTCGAACTTATGGGAGCCCGGCCAAGCGTACGTCGCACTCTCGCGCCTGCAACAGGGCGCTGATCTTACGATCGAGAAGTGGGATGCGCGCTCGATTCGCGTCGACGCCGATGTCGTGAACTTCTACAAAACGCGCGCGGCGGTCGAAGAGGCGCGAATCGCGGCCGGTGAACCCGAGCCTACGCCGGGCGTCGGCACGATGGCGGGTCAAGGTGGCCAAATGGATTTCGACGTATGAGCGGTCAAAAAGCAGGACTGACGTCTGCGCAAGCGATGGCGATCGCGATTCACGAAGCCCGAAAAGGCACTGGTTTTGTCGCGCCCAATCCGCTTGTCGGTTGCGTGATTCTTGATAGCAACCGTCAGCTGCTCGCGACGGGCTATCACCACCGCGTCGGTTACGACCACGCCGAGATCGATGCTCTCAAGAAACTAAAACCTGAACAGATTGCGGGTTCTCATATTTACGTCACGCTCGAGCCTTGCGCGCATCAGGGCCGCACGGGCTCATGTGCCCGCGCACTCGCTCCCTTGAAGCCGGCCTCCGTTACGTACGCGGTCGAAGATCCGAATCCACTCGTGGCCGGAGCGGGCGCGCAAATCTTGCGAGACGCCGGTGTCGACGTCGACTTGCTGGCAAACCGAAAAGATCTCACGGTGGCCGAAGCCACCGAGCTCGTCGAGCAGGCCGAAGATCTCGCCGAGATTTTCTTGCACAACATGCGCGCGAAGGAACCGTTCATCGCGATGAAGGTTGCGTCATCGCTCGACGGGAAAATGGCCTATGCCTCCGGTGAAAGTAAATGGATCACGGGCGAAGCGGCACGTGAGCACGTCCACACTCTTCGCGCTCGCTACGATGCGATCGCGATCGGTCGGGCCACGTTCGTGGCCGACAACCCTTCGCTGAACGTGCGTCATCCGCAGTATCCTGGATTTATGAATCGGGTTGTTTTGTTCGATCCCGAGGGCTTGTCTCTGAAAGAGATCGCAAAGTCGAATTTACTCGCCGTTCGTTCACCATCTGAAGTCTTCGTCGTGACCGACGCCAAGCTCTCGGTCGAAAATCCGGCCGGCGTGCACGTCTTGAAAGTGCCGATGGTGGCGCCCAATGAGTTTATGATGGACGAACTTCTTCAGGTTCTGCGTGACAACAAAATCACCTCGGTGATGCTCGAAGGCGGAGCGCAAACTTACGGTTCGTTCTTCAACGCCCGCAAAGTGCGCCGGCTCCACGTGTATTTAGCACCCATGCTCCTAGGC
The DNA here is from genome assembly GCA_913774795.1 of Pseudobdellovibrionaceae bacterium. Taxonomy (GTDB): domain Bacteria; phylum Bdellovibrionota; class Bdellovibrionia; order Bdellovibrionales; family JAMPXM01; genus CAJYOV01. Next base: position 859 of record CAJYIL010000622.1, on the reverse strand, counting down.
TCACGCAGTGGCTTAAGCTGGTCACACGCCTTCGGTGGCGAGAGCATGAAAGAGCGCATTGATCTTCGGCGGGTCGAGCGCCAAACCTTCGGCGCCGACGAATACTGGACGGCGCGTTTATGAAGTCGTCGGCGACGAAAACTTATTACTTCCTCCGCCGAATGACGAGGCGGATGTGGTTTCGCGCTTCGACCTATGCCGTCATAGGTGTTGCCACGGCCTTTCTCGCGCTGATCGGCCGAGATCTGGTTCCGCTGGGTGAGTTCACGAAAATCGGTTCAAACGCCGTTGGCAACATTCTCGGCATTCTCGCGTCAAGCATGCTGGCCGTCGCGACATTCTCGCTTTCGATCATGGTCACCGCCTTCGGAAACGTATCGAGCGGAGCCACTCCGCGCGCGTCTCGCCTCCTCATCGAAAATCAAAGTGCTCAGCGTGCGGTGGCTACTTTCATTGGAGCCTTTCTCTACAGCATCGTCGGGCTCATTGCGCTGACGACTGGTGCTTACGGAGAACAGGGGAGATTTCTTCTCTTCATCGTCACTGTCCTCGTCATTGTCATCATCGTCGCGACGCTCATTCGGTGGGTCGATCAGCTCGCAACCCTCGGACGAGTCGGCGACACGATTTCGCAAATTGAGCGAGCGACTCGTGAAGTGATCTCGTCATTGAAGACACAGCCGCGTTTTGGGGCGTGTCCGCTACCTTCGGATTTTCCTCGAACTCACGCGCTAGTCGGCGAACAGGTCGGATACATCAACTTCATCGACGTCGCGGAGCTCGAGAAGTTCTGTGAGAAACAGAATTTGCGTCTTTACTTCGAGACTCTTACGGGAAACTTCGTTTATCCGCAGCAAAT
>CAJYIL010000621.1 GCA_913774795.1 Pseudobdellovibrionaceae bacterium | reverse complement strand
CGATTGTCGGGTGGAGCATCGGCTGATCTTGGTACGAGATCATGATCCGCCGGGTGACTCCGTCTCCGGCGAAAATCGCTCGATCGGCGGTCTTCGGCGCAGGGATGGGCTTGATATCTTCAAAAGGAGGGAGAAGCTTGTTCGCGTTTTCTTCGCCTTTGAGCGCAACCTCTTGGGTCGCAACGTAGAAGCCCGGCGTCGCCTTCATTGTTTTGGCGAGAGCGGTGAGCTCGTCGGAGGAGCCCACGATTTCGTTCGGGCTCAAAAGGTACACGATGGCGCGAGCGCCGTCGGCTTTCAAAGTTTTCAGGAGTTTGATGTGTTCGACCGCGTTTGGGACGTGGCCCAGGCGTCCGACGGAGTGCGGATCAACCGCGACGAGGGCGACGTGCCCGGAGGTTTGTGGCGTGGGCCGTAAACGCACACGGGCGTCGTAAAGGATCGCTTCGATGTAATCGAAGTGGAATTGCGTGATCAGGAACGCGATCACGAGCGCGAATCCAACTCTCAAAAAAATTGGATACGCGCTTTTTAGTTTCATGTTCCGACGGGAATACAACCACCTGCAGTGCGGATCTCTGGCTTTTGCTCAGTTCCTGTTGCTGGTTGTGTTTCGATTTTCTTAATGTGTTTCACTTCTGACTCCGTGGTCGGTTTTGTATCTTGCTTCTGCATATTTCTCAATTCCCTTCGCGACAATGCTTCGAGTTCGTGTGCAGAACTCGGAATCTTTTTTATGTTTAGAACCCGTCTTTGTCTTGTTCACGTACATGCAGCCGCCTCCGCAGAGGTTGCGCACCCAGCACGTTTGGCAAGAGTGTTGTTCGACGAGAGGATCAGCGTACTCTTTCAGCGCCTCTTGATTGATCGACGTTCCATGGCCAACCTGTTCGTCTTTCACGCCGACGAACCACTGACACGTCGTGAGTGAGCCGCGCGTATCGACATGAAGATGAGTCTTGCCAGCGCCGCAATGGTTGCGAATGCGCTTTTTCGCGTCGAGCACTCGAAAGTACTGATCAAACATCGAGAGACGACGCAGTTCACCCTCGCCACCGAGATCGAACGCCATGTCGGCCACGGTGGAAAGACCTTCGACGTATTTCGCCGACGCTTCACCATCGCCTTCGCCAACGGCAAAGTCGAAACGAATCGAATCGAGCGCCATCGGCTGCAAGAACTTGTAGGTCGCAACGACGTCGGTGAAGTGCTGACCAAAAACCGAGCCGACTGCGAGCGAACCCAAACGGTCTTTCACCGCCACGAGATTCGCAAGCCCTTCGAGGGCTTTTGCGGTCGAGCCTTTGCCAGCTTTCGTGGGTCTCGAGAGATCGTTCACTTCAGGAGGGCCATCGAGCGAAACCGTCACATGGCAATTCATGCTTGCCAAGAGTTCGGCATTCTTCGGGGTGACGAGTGTTCCGTTCGTGACGATGTCGAATTTCAGGCGAATGTTGCGACCTGCAACCTGGAGTTTCGCAAAACGGTGAATCACTCTAAGAGCGTCGGGAGCCAAAAGCGGTTCTCCGCCCAAGAACGTAAACTTGAAGTCGCCGCCATTCGGGACATCGTGAAGAAGCATGCGGATCTGGTCGTAGAGAATTTCGAGATCGATCTCTTTCATCGGATCGCCGAATGTTCCGTCGCCGCCGGCTGCGCAATACGTGCACTTTAAGTTACACAGCTGGGCGACATTGATCGCGAGACTCCGCACGCCCTGAGGCAAAATAGCATCGGAGACGCGCGCATCTTGTTCGTTGTTCCAGGCGAGCAGTTCTTCGCGAGCCTCTTTCAGTTCAGCGCTCGGCGATGGAGAAGGCGAGAGGGCTTCCCAGACGACGTCATCGAGCATCGCCACTTGAAGGTTGTGGGCATGGAAGCCCATGACCGTTCCCTTCGGTGACTTGATCGCGATGATGTTGTTTTGGCGGGCCAGTTTCACGTCTTACTCCGTCTGAGCGGTGTCTTTTAGGCACCAGAAACACGAATCCAACCTAAGAATTAGCAATTCCGGAGCCAGCATTTTTGGAGTCAAACTGGCCATTTTTTACGAAAACTATAAGCGGCTCAGTAAAGCCGGTACGTGAACATCCCGGATTGCGTGAGATCAGGCTTTTCGATTTTGAGGCTGATAGAGAACTGAAACTCGCCTGCGGGTTCGATGCTGATCGTCGTGTAAGTGCTCGGCCCTGTTTGCACTCGCCCTTTCGGAATCGCGTCGAACTTCAACGGCTCTCGATTTTCGTTCTGAACGGGTGTCGCTCGGCCAGCGGCGAGTTGGCCGGCTTTGTACGTGACGTTCATCTGCCGAACCAAATTCGAAGGAAGCATCGACTTTAAATTGATTTCGGTGGCACTGGAGAGCGAAGTGGTTAAATCAGTCTCGGGGCCGACCGCGCTACAATGCGCATGAAGAGCGAAGTCGGTGAACTCGTTGGCCTCCACGGTGAAGCTATCGCCCTTGCCGGTTGTCACGTGCATGACCATGCGGGTGAGATTGAAGCGGCCTTTTCGCAGTGTTTTCAGGGAGTCGCTTGCGCCCGTGTCCGCGACCGTAATCCATTCATTCTTGCACGAGGCCCCGTCGGCTTTTTGAGATGGCGACGTCGGCGCTTCGGGAGGTCGTTGATCTTTCGACCCGCAACCGGCAAGCGCGAGCGAAGTCATGAGGATAAGGGCATGGAGTTTCACTTTTGACGTCTCCCCTTGAGAGTTGAAGGGCGCAACCTACCATGTGCGGCGACCCGTCGCCGAGGCCTGGTAAACTCGACAAGTGAGTCGGTCGAAATTACCCGCCGTCGAGCCGGGCGTTGCCCGAGCCGAGGTGCGAGTGGCAAGCCTCTGTCATGAAAAGAACCTGGATTCTCGCGGCGCTTTTTTTAGCGGGCTGTTCGAGCTCGAACGACACCAACGCTCTTCGACCGAAAGTTTACCCGAAGGAGCAAACGTGCGCGGAGTTCAAAGCTTCGCTGCCTCCGGATGTCGTGACCGCGACCTTGTCGGTGCCTGAGCGCGAGGGGTCGTCAAACTGGGTTCAGGTGTTTTACTTCTACCGAAAACCGCTTCGTTCAAAAGTCGCATTGTTTTTAAATGGCGGACCCGGCGGATCGAGCCACAGTTCGTTCCGCGTGATGGAATCGACGCTTAAAAATTTTGGTCTTCAAGATAAAATTAGTTTCGTTTACATGGATCAACGCGGGAACGGGTGCTCGTCGGGTTACCCGGATGCCGAAACCGACGCCGAAATTTTTGAGCGCTCGAAAGACTACGGAACTCGCGGGATCGTTCGCGACGCCGAAGCGGTTCGCCGCTCTCTCGGTCTCACTCAGTGGTCGGTCTACGGCCAGAGTTACGGGGCGATGATCGCC
>CAJYIL010000620.1 GCA_913774795.1 Pseudobdellovibrionaceae bacterium | reverse complement strand
AGCGTCGAATTTGGTCGCGCAACCGCTTTCGGCGGCGACCCCTTCGACAACTCAATCTGCGCCTACCGATGCGACATCGGCCCGTGCTCCGACTTCTGAAGTCGCCGCGGCACCGACGCCGCTGCCTTACGTTGAAACTTCCGCTCAGGCGCCGGCCGCCCCTGCGTCGAAATCGATTTCGGAAATGATGGCGCAGTCGAACGACGCGGCCCGTTTACTTCCTTCGCCGACGCCGATTCCCCAGGTACAGGCGCCTACGCCCGATAACCACGTACCGGCCGCAGGAAACCAATAAACACGACCGAGAGGTTTGCGTCGCGTGCCCCCCGCCTGCTAGGCTGAGCGCCATGGCGTTTCGCATTCGCATCGAAAAAGAATCGATCAAGTTCAGCTGCTCGCATTTCACGATCTTCGGCCCTCACGAGGCCGAAGCGCTTCACGGCCACAACTACTACGTGACCGCAGAGTTCGGTCTGCGTGAACTCGATCCGCAGCTCGGAATGGCGTTCGATTTTAACTTACTCAAACCCATCCTGAAAGAAGAGTGCGACAAACTCGATGAGCACATTCTCATTCCGAAGAACTCGCCGTTTCTCAAAATCGAACGCACGCTTGAGCAGATCAAAGTGACGCACGGAAAAAAGTCGTACGCGTTTCCGGAGGAAGACGTCATCGAACTCGAAGCCGTGAACATCACCTCTGAAGAACTCGCGCGCGAGTTTGCAAACCGAATCCAGCAGAGGCTTAAAGGCGTGCCGAAAGCCGAACGCATCAACGCGTTGACCGTGGGCATTCAAGAGACCCGCGGCCAAACAGTTTTTTACGATCTTAAATTTTAACGAGCGGCCGGCAAGAACTCGGAATCCGGGCGGTCTTCGACGATCACGCGTTTATGCGTGATCGGCATGAAATCAAATCGTGTCGCCGCCGGCTTCATGCGGTCGTTAAAGAAATTCACGACGTCGCCCATGTAGAAGTAAACGACCTGAATGATCGTGAAGACGTGACCGGTCGTGAATGAGATGGTCGCAGGCCCGCCCCAGGCCGAATAAAGCTCTTTCTGAACAGCGTAAGGAACTTTCGTATCGCTCTCCGCGAGAATCTGGAGAATGCGGTGTTTGTCGGCCTGAGGCGCGAAGTAGAACGGATCGAGCGTGACGTTGCTCCGGAGCATGTCGTCGTATTGGTCGATCGTTTTAAGCCCGGCGGCCTGCATGCGCTTTTCGCGCATCGAAACGACGTTGGGCTCATCGGAGTATGAAAGCACGAACGGGAGATTCGCACCGCCGACGACAACCACTGCCGCTTTCAAGCGAGGATCGACACCGGCCCAAAGGGCCGTCGTAATTCCTCCGAGCGAGAGCCCCATGGCGCCAATTCGGTCGGCGTCAAAGCGAGGAACTCGTTCGGCGTAATCGACAACCGTTTTCAGAGCATAAATCGCTTTGCGGTTGTTGATATCTTCTCCGCCCCAGGCCGGCCAGGGCGACGTCGGACGAAGATCGTTCACGTCAGCGATAATCGATGCGTATCCGGCCTGACAAAGTTTTCGGGCCACCTTGGGCTCGAGGTACTCCATTGTTCCGCGAATCGTCGGCACGATGATAACAACCGGCAATTTGCTTTTCGAGGGAGGCGCTTGGACTAAGATGTCATAGCTGCGTGTCGTTTGCGTCACCGGATCAGCGACCGAGAT
>CAJYIL010000619.1 GCA_913774795.1 Pseudobdellovibrionaceae bacterium | reverse complement strand
ATCTCGTGACGAACCCGACGAGCGGAACGCAATCGGAGATCGTTCTTGCGATGTTTATGGGCTTAGAGACGCCGGCCTACACGATCGCGCAGTTTGCAAAACCTTCGGCTACGGAACCTGTTCGCAGGGAGTCGATCGTGGGCGCTCAGGTTTACGAGCGCCTTGTTCAGCTCGCCCGCGCAGTCGAGACAGGCTACTGTCGGGCCGTGCCTGGTTACTACCCTGGCGACTGCACGTTCGCGCCCGAGGATCCCGACAAGCCAAAGTCACTCGATATGGAGTTCAAGATCTTCTCGAACGGTGAAGTGCTCGTGAAGCAGTCGCGGGAGTTTGGCGGGAGATAGATTCGCCAGGGTTCGACGCGGTCCAGCCTTATCAGCGCGACTTCGCTAGATCGATGCGGTCGATTGGGATGCACGCCTGCGATCGAGGACTTCATCGTAAGAAAGTCGTCTTCGCTTTGCTTCTCGCTCAATACCCTCGTGAAACTCAATCATTAGGCGCCATTCGGTACCGTCTTCGCGCTCGATGCCATTCTTCGCGAGGTAGTTCTTTAGATTACGTTCGTCTCTTTGGCCCTTCACAATTCTGGTGAATGCGAGGCCGTCCCAGAATCTTTTCCCGAAAGGTTTTCCTTTACGAGCTTTCGTAATGAAGCGGGCGATCAGACCTGTTGCGACCTTCATGAAGTTCTGGATGAGCTCTCTTGATTTGAAGCTGACGAAGAGATGAATGTGATCCCGCATGATCTCAAGACCGTGAATGACAATTCCGTATTTCGCGGCCTTCGCCTCGATGATGCGTCTGACTTCAAGCTTGTTGGTGATGAAACTCTTCGATCCTCGCGCGTGCGAGCTCTTCAGGATGAGATGGAGCTTCCGCTTTTGATCCAGAGGTCTGAAGACTTTGCGTCGACCTGACATATTCCCACCATGCGAAATTCGCGAAGCCGAGAACTCTGATTTGCTTTTGAAAAACGATCTCTGAACCACTGGGGCAGAGCTATATCATTCTCAGAAGCAGAGTCGAAACAAACGCTTAAGCTCAAGAATGATTCTCTCGAATTTCAAATTTTGATCCCCGAATTCAAAGTCTGATCTTCGAATCGTCGCCCGGTCCGCCCGGATGGCGGATCGGAACCCGCCTCTCATGGAAGGAAAGAAGATCGCGCCACCGGGAACTCGAGGATGAAAGAGCGCGAGACCATCGCAGCTTCGCGGAAGGCCTACGCACCAATGTGAACTAGAGGTCGTAAAGAACGCAGGCTCGTCGCGATTTGATGTCGCAAGAGACGACGAGGTACGAAGCAAGCGCAAAAGCAGGTTCGCGACCGACCGCAATGCTGACAGCCCCTACGAGCTCGCACTGGACATCTGAGCCCGCAGCCGAAAACAACTCGCGACACGC
>CAJYIL010000618.1 GCA_913774795.1 Pseudobdellovibrionaceae bacterium | reverse complement strand
TCACTATCACTGCCTCTGCGTTTGCCGAGAAAACCGTCGAGGTTGGAGGTGCCGCGATGTACCCTTCGAAAGACATCATCGACAATGCTGTCAATTCGAAGGATCACACCACGCTCGTTGCGGCCGTTAAAGCAGCGGGCCTCGTTGAGACGTTGAAAGGCAAAGGGCCCTTCACTGTTTTCGCTCCAACTAACGAAGCGTTCGCGAAATTGCCTGCCGGAACTGTTGATACTCTCTTGAAGCCCGAGAACAAAGCGACTCTTTCGAGTGTTCTCACTTATCACGTCGTCGCTGGTAAACTCGATTCGAAGGCGGTCGCTGCCGCGATCAAAAAAGGAAAAGGCAAAGCTGAGCTCAAGACCGTTCAAGGTGGAAAACTCTGGGCGTACATGGAAGGCAAAGATTTGATGATCAAAGACGAAAAGGGAGCGGCGGCGAAAGTCACGATCGCCGATGTCTACCAATCGAACGGCGTCATTCACGTTGTCGACTCTGTCTTGATGCCGAAGTAAAAACCTTCGTCGCTTCGTGATCCAATAAAAAAGGGGCGAATACGCCCCTTTTTTTATGAAAATGAGATAGCTCGGCTATTCTTCTTCTTTAATGACGGCGAAGTTAATCTCGGATGCGCCCGCCTCGGTCAGCGTCATCATCACTTTTTTCACTGATAAGAAGTCGATCGTTTTATCGGCCTGTACGGTCACGCGATGATCGTCAGCGGGATCGTTGGTCGGTGACCCCGATGGATCAACCGCATTCTTAATTTGTCCTGCCAGACCCGAGCGTTTGTCAGCGAGCTCCTTGAACTTCGCTTGCAAAGCTGACTCGAGAGCGGAGATGTGCCAATCGGCTTGCTCTTTGACTTGATCAAAAGATGTGACGACCGCCTTATCGAGCATGACTTTCTCTTTCGAGATGATCACGACCGTGGCCGGACGAAGTTCTTTGACCGCGTGAGCTTTCGGGAGCGGAACAGCTTCATCGAGCTGAATCGTTTCGCCTGTCGTCTTGTAGTTCTGGAGGAGGAAGACCGCGACGACCGTAAACATGTCGACCATCGCTGTGAGCGAAAGCATCGCGACGACAGCTCTGCCGCGCGAGCGGAGCGGTCGGTTATGTCTGTCTCGTCTTCCGGGTGCGTAAATCGCCATCGTTGACTCTCTTATTCAGGCTGAGCTGTCGAAACAGAAATGTTCTGAAAGCCGTTCTGGATCATCGTGTCCATGCCGGTGATGAGATTCTCGTAAGCGAGACTCTCATCGACCGTGATCACGCCGTCATTTTTCTCAGGATATTTTTCTTTGATGCTCTTCAATCGTTCGACGAGGCCCGGCCAATTCCACTCCGTGCCCGCTTTTGCGATCTCGAACTTTTCTGATCCGATGATGATTCTAAAACCCATTTCTTTCACGTCGACTCGCAAGGGGATATCTGCGAGCGGAGGAGTTTCTTGTGGTTTATCGTCGGTCTTCTTCGCGTAAAGGCTAGAACCCAACTGAATCATCGAGACTTGGCTCCAGACCGCCGTGATCAGAAGGAACGTGATCAAGACTGACATTAAGTCGATGAACGGAACCAGGTTCAGTTCAACGTTGGAGCTTCGTCCGTTACCACTTTCTTCGACCTGAGCCATCTAAGCCGCCTTCTTATTCTTTAATTTTATCGCGGTTTGCTACGACGAGGTTCATCAAGCTCATCGAGCTTTCAACGACGTCGTTTAAGATGCGCGAAATGCGGAGCTGGAAGTAACCGTAGAACAAGATCGCGAGAACCGCGACGATGAGTCCGAAGGCTGTACAGTGGAGGGCTTCCGAGATACCTCTCGAGAGACCTTCTGCTTTTTGCGCCCCGTTTTGGTTCGAGATCGCCGCGAACGACGAGATCATACCTGAGATCGTACCGATCAACCCGATGAGGGTTGCCACGTTACCGAAGACCGCGAGGAAGGACGCCCAACCTTCGACTTTCGGAGTTTCGCGAAGAACGGTTGCGTCCATCGCCACTTGCACCTCTTCGTCTGGGCGGTGGTTCATGACTTGAACGAGACCCGCTTTGAGAGTCGATGTGAGCGGAGTCGGTTTCGTATCGCAATAAGTGATTGCTTGGCGGATGTCACCGCGAAGAACCATCCCGAATAAGTGCTCGTTGAAATCGCCTTTGTTCACGGTGAGTGAACGAAGCGTAACGAAGCGCTCGAGGATTAGAATCACGGTCAAGAAGCCCACGGCCGCGATGACATACATCGCAGGTCCGCCGACCTTAAAGGCGTGAACGATAAAGTTGGAATTGTCGGCTACGGCTACGGCTGCTGTCGGTTCCACGTTTGAGATCTCCCCTGTTTTCCAGTTTTCAATTCAGTTTGTGCGCGTTTTTCGGCGCGCTTAGTTCGAGAAGAACCACGGATACGAAACCTCAACCGTTTGGTTGGCAGGCGGATCCGGGAACTTCCATGTTTTCAAGCGGTCCATGATACAGTTTGCGACGTCTTGGTTTCCGAGTTCGTTCGATCCGACGTGTACGTTCATCGCGCGACCGCCGTCGGTGATGTCCCAAGTGAGAACGAGTTTACCGAACAGCTCTGGGTTGCGGTTGAGTTGACGCTCATAGCACGACTTAATCGTGCGCTCGTTCGCTTTCAAAACTCGGCGAATCGCCTCGCGGTCGATCGTGCCCGAGAAACTTTCGCCCGCACCACCCGTTACGATTTTTGATCCCGCTTTGTTTCCGAGACCACCAGTTCCGTATCCCGATTGACCCGAGCCACGACCGGTTGTTCCGATGCCGCCTTTGATACCGGCTTCGAGAGCTTTTCCGTTGTCACCTGCGCCCGTGTCCTTCACGGCGCCGAGACCGGTGCCCGCGCGATTCGTGTCGAAACCAGATTTGCCGTTTGCTGCGTTCGCCATGCCGGCGAGTTCGCCCGCTCCGGTGTGCGATTTCGAAAGCTTATCTTGCGCTCCTCCGCCACCGAAGGCCGAGAAGAGAGCTTCTTTGTTTTTGTCAGGCTTCGAATTGAACTGCGAACCTTGGTTCTGCGTTTGCTTGATCGCTCCGCCCTGCTTCACGGATCCGACTTTTGTCTTCGCCGTTTTGTCCGGGTTTGGAGCGGCTTTCGCCGAGGCACCTGGATCGTTCTTCGTCGTCAGATTCGTCACCGGTTTTGTTTGCGGCTTCTTCTGAGCTTCGCGGATCTCTGGAGCCTTTGTTGGCTGCGGAGTCGCTTTCACGACGACCGGCGGTGGTGTCGGCGCCGGCGTCGATACTTCTTTCGGAACCGGTGGCGGCACTGGAGGAATCGGCGTCGGCGTCGCGATGAGTGCGATGCGTGTCGGCTCTTCGGGCTCGTCACCTGGAAGAACAGTCGGCGGTGTGTACAAGAACGTATAGAGACGCAAAATTGCGATCAACACGCCGGCCAAGACGACACCTGAGAATTCAGCTGTCGTGAGATCGAAGAGGGGCGCAACAAGAGGCTTTGGCGAATCTGATGTGTAACGAATGATGACCGAGATTTGGTCATTCATGTCGATGCGAACCATCTCGCCTTGCTCAAGATTGATCGCGTAAGACGCGCCATCTTTCGTCATCTTGTTCTGGCGAACGAGTTCGACGAAGCTCGACGTTGTTTGTCCGCGGACCAGCTCGCCCGTCATCTCCGGCGAAATCAAAACTTTCGCGGCGCGATCGATCTGCAAGAGAGGCATTTTACGAACGCGGCCTGAGAGAACCGGGAGAACGATGTCGGCACCTGGGCTAGAACCCACCGTCACCGTCTTCTTTTCGCTGAAGTGGTAAGTCTCGATCACGCGCTCGCGCCAAGCGACGAGAACTTCAACGACCGTGCCTTTTGAAGGTTTCACGTAGTCGCGAACGTCGTTGTACTTGCTTGGAGGAGCGAATGTCTTCTTACGTTTTGATTTCGCGTTCGGGTCACCACCGCGACGTGCGGTCTTTGCTGGTGAACTCACGCGTGGACCGGCCATGCTCATGCCGGCTCCGACAACTGGTGCTGGCATTGGGTCGAAACCCGTTGGCGGAATAGCCGGTTGGCTCACGATCGTCTGTGCGACTGTGGAACCGACGGGCTTTTCTTCTTTTTTTGGTGCTTTCGGCGCTTGTGGAACTTGCGGCTTTGGGGCTTGCGGGGCTTGAGCCTGTTGCGGTTGAGTCGGAGGCGGCTGCGCCGCTTGCGGAGTTGGAGCCGTCGTCTGCGGAGTTGGTGCGGCGAGCGGTGCGACCGATGTCATCTCGACGCTGCCGGGAGCTGCCTTCGGTTTCGGAACACCGATAAAGAACTCGATCCGGAATTCACCGACCTGGACGATATCGCCCGATTCAATCGGTGCATCGAGGACCGCTTCACCGTTTTTAAAAGTGCCTGATTCAGAACCGAGATCGCAGATGAAGTAACCCGTATCGCGCTCTTCGATCGCCGCGTGAATAACGGAGACCTTTTCGCCTTCGAGAGGAACTTGGACGTCGCCCGGTTTTCCGAGAACGATTTGCGATTCGGTGAATTGCTTCACACCGAGAAGCTGCTCACCTTTGAAAATGCGGAGAACGACCGGTTTTTTCATCTAATCATTTACCTTCAGACTGTCGGCTGCCTGCACGATTCATGTCTTCTGCGGTGTCTTGCATCTCTGGGATGAAGTTTTCACGGAGTTTGATGAGTCGTTTGAAGTTCGGGCTGCGTTGCTGCAAGAGATAGAAGAGCTCGGGCTTCGCGGTCTGGCCCTCGATCAATTGGTCTTCGAAGTTAACCGTGGTTTTCTTCGGCGGTGGTTTCGCGCCGCCCGAAGCGGCTGGTGCCGCGGGAGCGTTTTGCGCGAATGCGAGTTGCGGCGCGAGCAAGAACATCGCGAGAACAAACGCAGTGAAGAATATTACGCGCGCGGACTGTGCGATCATAGTTGCAAGACTCATTGATGAAGCAAACAGATTGAAGCTGGATCGTGAGATCATTGTAACCCGGCCTTTGCTTTCTTTTCCAAAGCATTCGCGCGGTTCACGACGTCTTTCTTGTCAGTCTCAAGGAATTTCAGTTTGTAAACAAGAGTGAGACCGTCTTTAGGCTTGTTCTGAAAGTCGATCAAGATAATCGCCTGATTCAACAGCGCGTACACGTTCTTCGGATCCTGCTTCAAAATCGATTCGTAGATGCGGCTTGCTCCATCGAGATCACCCGACGAACGGAGGGCGATGCCGTAGTTGTTCGCGATCCCGAGGTTCGCGGGGTTCGCCTTGTACGAAGACTCAAGAAGCGGCATCGCGCGCGTGACGTCTCCACCTTGCATGTACAGTGACCCCAGATTCCCGGAAGCCGCCTGATTGTTGACGTCAGATTTCAAAGCCCGTTTGAAATTCGCCAATGCACCGTTTATGTCGTCTTCCTGCATGAGGGCAACGCCGAGGTTGTTGTACAAAGCCGCGTTCTGGTTTCGCTCGAGCGCTTTGTTGATCAAAATCTTCGCCGCGCCCGAGTGTCCACGCTTCAAGTGGAGAAGAGCCAGCGCATTCAATGCCGTCGCATCGTACGCATTCTTCCCGAGGAGATTCGCGGCTTGATCCGTGATCGCTTTCGAGCGGCCCGAACGAATTGCCTGGGCTAAAGGCCTGTATTTCGGATCAAGAGAGCTCGATGTGCCGGCATCTGTCGTCAGACCCTTCATATCTTGAGGAGATGACTCATCGACACCAATATCATCTCCTGCCGATTGCGCTCCGCCTGCATTGGCGTCCGCTTTTTTCGGGGACGATCCGCAACTCGCGATGACGAGTGCGAGGACGACCGTAAATAAATGCTTTTTCATCAGAGACCCATCCAATCCGTCGCAGCGGCTTCGCTTGCAACCTCACCGGCGTCCTTCGCACGCATCGCTGGATCAAGTCCTGCGAGGCCTTGGCGTGCAGCCGTTGTCCACTCCGAGTAAGACTCGAGCTCTTGCGAACGGTCGATGGCCGTCTTGTAAGAGTTCTTCGCTTCTTCTCTGAATCCGTTCGACTGTTGCGTGATCAACTCGCGGTACTTCTTAGCGTCGTCTTCCGAGAATCCGTTCGGCGTTTGGATGCCGTCGAATTTGCGAGCGACCGATTCGAACATTTGGCCCGACGACGTCAGGGCCGCAATGATCCACTTCGCGTTATCGAACAAAATGACCTTCTTCATTTCGTTGATGTACTTTTCGCGGAATTGCTTGATGTCGTTCGCAGCTTGAGCCTGCTGCTTCGCATTCTTGTAGAAACGGATCGAGTTCAAATCGCGAAGCACGGCTTGTGAGAGCTCGAATTGGGCTTCAGCCGCATAAGCCGCTGTCGCCGTTTTCGCATCACCCGCTCGCTTGTAGCGGCTGATGACTTCTTGCCAGAGTTCTTTTTGCTTCGTCACTTGGCCGAGGCGTTTCGCGTTGCGAGCCATTTCGTAGACAGCTTCAACCACGTGAGCCTGATTTCGGCCGCCTTCTTTGATGTAACGATCAAAGTACGCAGCTGCGCGACCTTGATTACCGCGCTTCTTCCAGATCTGGGCCTCGAGGTAAAGAACTTCAATTCGATCCACATTCTTCGATTTCGCGAAGTACATGTCGTAATTCGCCTGCGCTTGGTTGTAGTCGCCTAGCGCATCGAACAAGACACCGGCGTTGAAGAAACCGTTGATCGCTTTTGTGTCTTTCGCGTTTGTCGATGCGTAGTCATGGTAGCTCTTCGCCGCCAACTCCAATTGCCCCGTCTGCTGGTAGAGGTGGGAGAGAGCGTTACACGAGTCGTTCTGAACCGCGCGAATCTTCGGATCACTTCCGTCACCAGCCAGAATCATCGAGTGCATGCGCATGGCTGAGACAAGATCTCCGGCCTTTTCGTAGTTCGCCGCTGCCTTGTAGCGAGACGCGACTGCGAGATCTGACGCTTTGTACGAGGTCGCAAACTGTTCGTACTGCTTCGCGGCCGCGGCCGGATCGCCTTTTTCAGCGAGTTTATCCGCTTTCATGAACGAGGCTTTCTCCATCATGCCGCGAATTTTTGTTCCGAATGCAGTGTTTGCGATCGAAGGGTTTTGCAACATCGCTTGGCCCTTGTCGGCCAATCCGATCATATCTCCCTTGAGCTTATAGATATCGAGGATCAGGTTTCCGGCGATCTCCGCGTTCGGGCTCTTCGGGTAATCACGAAGGATGCGTTCGAACACGTCGATCGCTTTATCGAATTGGTTGTAGCCGTAGTATAAAACGCCTAAGCGACGAAGAATATCCGAGGCTTTCTCCGATTTCGGGAAGGCGTTTGCATACTTCAAAGCGTAAGATTCAAAGCGCGCGACCGGGGGATCGAGAGGTAATGGTTCAATCGACTTACCCCGCTTCGCATCGATCTCTTGCGTCGTTGGCAAATCTTTTTCGAGTGCCAAGAGCGTGTTGACGATTGCTCGCTCGCGGTATTTGCCCGTCGGCTCGTCATGATCAGCGACGTAATTGTAGAGTTTCGCGGCGTCGGTGAAGCGTTCCATGTCGTAAAGGAGCTCGGCGTAGAAGAAGCGCATCTCAATTTGCTTCTGCGAGTTCGGGAAGAATCTAAAGTATTGCGCGTAAGCCTGAGCCGCCGCCTTCTGCGCAGATTCGATCCGCGAGTTTTGCGCCGTCTGGTGGAGCTGAAGAACGTTGTTCCGAACCGTCGTCTCCTGGAGATTCGCCATGTCGCTCACGAGCTTGGCGTTTTTCGCATTCGCCTTCGCCCAGTCCGACTCCGGGCCGAACATGTTCAACCAGATTTCGAGTTCAGATCGGAAGGCGCGAGGTTCGGAAGTCGCGTAGGCCAAGACGACTTGGTATTGGTACTCCGCGGCCCGTTCGCCGTTTGGATTCATCGAAATCAGCTGTTTGAAAATCGAGTTCGCGTTCGCACGCGCACCGGCATCGGCATAGATGTAAGCCAAGCGCTCAAGCATTTGCGTCGCCTGTTTTTCATCACCCGAGACGCGTTGGAATTCGCTGTAAGCGCGACGTGGATCGCCGACTTCCGCGAAGAACGGGACATAGTCCTTCAAAGCCTCGGAGGCGAGACGAACCTTGTTGACCGCGCGCTTACCGCCGGCACCCGCAATGTTGTCATTCACCTCAGCCGCACGGCTCAAACGAACGACTCTCTCGAGCGCCTTTAAGCCTGCCGCTGCCCGGCCGAGCCGGTAGTAACACCACGAGGCCTTGTAGAGCGCAAACGCGTTCAAGCGAGCGCGTTTCGCTTCGACAACCTTCGTGTAGTTATCGAGCGCTTTTTGCCACTGTTCGTTTTCGAAATAGTATTCACCGAGTGCGAAACGCGATTCGACGACGTAAGGCGACTCCGGGAACTGCTGGAGCAGCTGCAGGTAGTAGCGCTCACCCTGCTCGACGTTGCCGAGCTCGAATTGGTTGTAACCCAAGAAGAACAGAGCTTGGTCCACTTTTGGATCTTTCGCAAAATCCTGAACGAACCATTGATAGAGCTCGATCGCCTTACGGTTGTACTCACGGGAGAGGCGCGTATCGATTTTTGGGCGAACGCGAGTTTTCTTCTCCGTGAAGTTTTTGAGTTCTTTGTCGTAGTTCGCTTGCTCCCTAAACTCAACGAGTCGCGCTTTCTCGACATAACGTTCACCGAGACGGAGCCAAATCTCGCCGCGGTTCGGGCTTCGCTTATTCGCTTGCGAGAGATTGTAGAGAGCTTTGATCTCTTGATCGACGAGGCTCTCGTACTCGGCTTCTTTGTTATTCCCTTCGTAGAAGTCGTTCGAACGAGGTGGTTTTACGGCACCGAGCGACCGTGTCGCGACAGGAGCTTTCAGCGCCGTTGATGTCGGGAGGGCGACCTTTTCACGATTGGCACTCGCGACGTCACCCGTGCCCGCGCGCGCCGGAGCTTTCGCAGGAGCCGCGCGACCAGCCTGCGCTGCTTTCTTTTTCTTCGGAGCCGCATCGACAGTCGCTGACATCGTCAGCGCGGCGATGACACTGGCCGTGAGGAGTTTGAAGTTCAGTTTATTCACAAGCGCTCACTCCGACGTAGTGATAGTTACCGATTTCATCGAGCCAGTATTCGCCCTTGAACGGCCAATATTCGAAACCGTTCTGAACGTAGTAAGACCGCTCGTTGTCTTGATCGACTTTCTCAAGACCCTTGCCCTGGATTTCTTTTTTCAAAGCTTCGCGTTTCGAGTTCAACATCTCAAAGCGCAAGAAGCCGCTTTGCTCGAAGAGATCGCGGAGCTCGTTGTCGATGAGAATCATATGACGGCGAATCTGACGACCGGCCAAAACACGCGTCGCCTCTAAACGCTTATCGATGATTTTTATCGCGTAAATCCCGATGCCCGAAGTCTTCCAGGTTGATGGAAGCGCCTGCATGCGTTTTTTCTCGTCTTCGAGATTCGAGATGTAGTTCAGCGTGTGGCGAACATCACCCTTGTTGAGGATTTGACGAGCGACCGCAAACGGCATTTGAAATCCGCGTCGACCGACGCGGTTCGTGCGAATCGCGTCGAAGTTCTCACGCACTTTCGACAGCTCACGGTAGTAAATGTTCGGATCTTCAACGCTCGTCAGGATCGTTCTCACATCACGCTGAATGGGCTTGTAAACACGGTCGAAGAGATCGAGTGTTTTTCCCATCTCTTGATAACGACAGATGTACAAATAGACGATCGCGCGCAAAAGAACCGACTCTGGCTGGTAGTAATCTTCGTAAAATGGCGAATGCAGCGAATGAAAGTTCGAGAGCGCCGATCGGAAGCGACCGTCTTGAAGCATCGCCCACGAAGATTCGAAAAGGCCTTCGTGCCAGGCTTCGGTGTCACGAGGGATATCACGGTAGGCTTCGATTGCGCCCGCGAACAAACGACGCTGATAGAGCACGCGTGCACGGCCCATTAACGCGCTCACGCGCTGTTCATCCGTAACGCCGCGGTCTTTCAAACGATCGGCGAGATCTTCGAACACGGCTTGTGATTTCTCGAGATCGTTCGCTTGCGCAAGCGCAAGGCCCATGTTGTAACGAGCGCGATTAAAAAAGCGCGAGCCGACGCGCACACGCGAGAACTGGCGAGCGGCTTCGGCGTAATTCTTCTCTCCCATCTTCACTTCACCAGTTCGGTAGTAAAGCATGTCGCGAGACGCAGCCGGGAAGTCGTTTTCCTCCACTTGCTTGATCGCGTAACGAAGAAGGACGTCGGAGTCGAGAGCATCGGCGGCGATCGCGAGTTTTTCCAGCGACTGACGGATGAAACGCGAGCGCGGATTCGCCTTCGTCTCTTGACGAATCAAATCGTAGAGAACGAACGCTGACGACTGGTTCAATTTCATTTCGAACAACATCAGCCCGAGTACATACTTAATTTGGGCTGAGTTCTTTTCGTAATTCGGAGAGCGAGACATCTGGAACAAGAGCTTCGAAGCTTCCTGGTACTGCCCGTTCGCGGCCAGCTTATTCGCACGAGCAAAGTTGGCGTCTGGCCCTCGGCGTCCCGCGGTTGATACCGGGGTCGAGCGTGTCGAAGTCGGAGCTGCCGAGCGCGTCGCCGGCGCCGACGAAGTCGTCGTTGTTTTGCGAGTTGTTCTCGTCGTGCGGGTTGAGCGAGTCGTACGCGTGTTCTGCGCTAACACCGTCGCATCCGACATGGCGTCTTCCATCTCCAATGAATCGATCAAAGGAGCGCCGCCAAGATCTGGCGTAAAATCAGCCTGCGCAACGACGATGGGAGATGCTCCCATCGCGAAGGCTTGCGACGGAGCGAGCATTGGTGAAAGAGCGGAAACCGTCGAAGCCAGAAGCGCGAGAGCGTTGGAGAAGTTTTTCATCTGTATGTCGCCTCCGGGAAGAAGAAGCTCATCCCTACGCTGATAAAAAGCGTGTTGTAGAACGAACGAGAAGAGACCTGGTTCGGTTGCGCGGTGAACATGTTCCAGCTGAAATCCCAGCGAAACGCGGTTCCCTTCGTGCGCGCAAAGATTTGACCCGTACCCAGGTGAAGCGCGGGTTCGTTCGCACCTTGGATCGTCGATGTCAGACCCGCGCCGACGGCGAAGTACAAGTCGAACGGAACAATCTGACCGTTCGCCCAACCCATTTTTCCGTAGACCGGCGTCCACCGAAAATCGAGACCGTAGTAGCTCTTCGGTGTCACGAACGAAGTCGTCGTCACTCCACGCGAATACAATCCGTCTGTCACCGCGCGAGTCGATGTCGTCAAGAAAAACAAAGGAATTTCGAGAGCGTAACGCTCAGAGAACGAATAATTGATCCGCGCGTTCACGCCGTAATTTAAAAAGAAGGCGTCGTTCAAAACC
>CAJYIL010000617.1 GCA_913774795.1 Pseudobdellovibrionaceae bacterium | reverse complement strand
GTTCCACGAGAACCCGGGCTTCGCTCGGTCGAGACCTAAGAGCAAACGAAACACCGATGTCTTGCCCGCACCCGAAGGCCCCCACAAAGCCGTAACGCCCTCATCGAGAATTTCCCACTCGGGAATATCGATCTGGAAATCGCCGTAATCAGCTTTGAGATTTTTGACCAACGACACGGCCGACTCCTTCGAAAATAAAAAATGTGGCGGCTCCGCCCAAAAGTAAAATCCAAACGAGGAACGTCGCGATCTCGAAGCGGTATGCTCCCATCAACGATTGGATCATCATACCGAGCGTGAGATCGCGCTCGGCAATCGTTCTTGAGAGTGCAAAGTCACCCCACGCCCAGAGAGATGCGAGGCCTGCGATAAAAGCAGCGGGTCTCATAAGCTGCGGGAAAACGATCTTCCAAAACGTCAGTGCTCGAGAGGCGCCCATCGTGAACGCGACGGATCGCTGAGCGCGCAAGTTCGAGAGCGAGGCGTCCCAGTAAAGTCGATAAAACGAAGGCACACCGACCATCGTGAGAGCGAGAACGATCTTCACGTAGCTCGCCCAGCCGAGCGTGCGCCACGCGATCAGGAGCGCAAAACCAGTAATCACCGATGACGGCGCCACGTAACCAAGAAGACTTCGGCGAAGAAGGCCTTGTGGCTCGACGTAAGCGATGAGCATCAGGAGTGTTGCGGTCAGGGTACCCGTCGAGAGGGCGACCGAGAAAGATCCAAAGAAGGCTCTTAGGACATCGCCGCTCAACGCACTCCCGAAGAAGAGCGTTGCTCCCACCCACGGACGATCGAGCAACGAAAGAATGAGAAGAACGGCTGGCCCGATCGCGACCGGCAGTCCCCACATCACTGAAAGCAGGGGCGTCGCTGATCGTGCGCGAGGAGTCGTCGCCGATGTTTGGCTTCGGAGTAGAAGCGTAAGCGTAAGCACGGCTGCGATTTGCACGAGAGCGATTGCGAACGCGCGAGAGAAATCTCCGTCCATTCGAAGCGTCTGCCAAATCAAAACCTCGAGTGTTGTCGCTTGGCTTCCTCCGATGACGAGCGGAACGGCGAGGGAGGAGAAGCAAATGGCGAAAACGAAAACGAAGATCACTCGTAAGTCGGCCGCAAGCACAGGAAGGGTGACCTTCGAGAGAAAACGCCGTCGCGAGGCGCCTTCGACGTAAGCGAGATCAGCGAGATCAGAAACTTTCGCGCGAAAGAGTCTGAGCAGAGTCGCGGCGACAAGCCCGGTGTTCAAAAGCGCATGGACGACGATGATGCCGGTCAGGCCCCGAAGGCCTGGCAAAAACTTGAGCGTCGCGAGCAAGAACAAGAGAACGGGAGCAACGTTGGGAAGAAGCGCTAAAGCTTCAAGGAGTTTTCCGTTCTGGCGACCGAAGCGATGGCTCGCGGCCTCGAGCCCGTACGCGCCAAGAAGACCTAAAACCAGCGCCAGAAGAGAACTCGCCAGCGCTTGAGCGAAAGTGAAAACGAAAACTTCACCGATCTCTGGGCTCCATGCGGGAGTTACACCTGAGGTCAGAAGAATGAGAGCCGGAGCCAGGAGAAACGCTGCAATGATGACCGTGATGAATTGTTTCACAGGCCGAGCTTGCGCCACTTCTCGAAAATCTCTGAGCGTCGATCGAGAAACTCTTTTGCATGCGAGAGCTTCAGCTCTTCGACCGGCGCCATCTTCTCGAAAGCTGTTCCGGTTTTCGCCTCGGGCTTGATCGGCATCATGAAGTTCTTGTTCATAATGAGGATTTGAGTCTCTTTCTTGAGGAGAAACCGCATGAAGGCTTCAGCATCTGTGCAACGCGCACAATTCGCCGGAACACCAGCATACTCCGTCTGCACCGGATGACCGGCCGCGAACGCCGCCGCCTTGTACGCCGACGACTTCTCTTCGATTAGGTGATACACAGGCGAAGTCGAATACGAAAACGCGAGCTTTGCTTGTTTCTTCGTAAACGCTCCGTAAGCACCCGACCAGCTTGGGCTCACCGAATGCAAATTCGGTTTCAACTTCGCCAGAAACTCGAAGCCTCCAGATTCTCCGTAAGTTTCTAAAACCCACAGGAGAAATTGGAGCCCGGGTGTCGACGTGCGTGGATCTTCCAAAGCGATCGCGCCCTTGAACCGCGAATCAAGAAGATCATCGAGTGACTTTGGCGGAGTGATCTCTCCGTCACGATAGACAAACGTCAGCGGAGCCCAATCAACCGCTTCAAAATCGCCTCGCCACTGAGATCGTGCTTTTGCCTGATCGAGCGAAAGACCATCGAGCCCGAGAACGACGTCGACCGGAAAAAGTTTGAGCTTTTCGAGGATGAGGCCCGCATCTCCAGCATCTTGAAATTCAACGGTGACACCGGTCTCTTCGCGAAAGCGCTTAGCGAGTTCAGGGCCGGGTCCCCACGCGCTCATGAACGAAGAGTAAGTCATCAC
>CAJYIL010000616.1 GCA_913774795.1 Pseudobdellovibrionaceae bacterium | reverse complement strand
TTCGGAGGAACGAGATTCATGGTTTACATGAAGGATCTCCATCGCAAATTCGCTCTACGCGACCTCCGTTGCTCTCTGGTTTTGGAACAAGTTTTGTATCCTCCGACGAAGTCGGAAAGACGCTTTTAGATTGAACAGTTAACGATGGCTCGCAGTCGCAAGACGAAAGCGAGTGAAGTGCTTTTGGAGAAGATCTGAAGATGGCAGTGACTCAGCAAGAAACTCAAGCCGCAAACACAGCGAAGGTTCTCACGGTTGCCGAACAGCAAGAGGCAATCCGCGAAGAGATCCTTCGTTTCACGAAGCTTGCGCGCGACAAAGGTTTCCTCACGATCGAGGAGATCAACGATCTTCTTCCAGCTGAGATCTTGGATGCAGGAGTTCTCGACTCCTTCATGCAAGCTCTCGAAGTCGCCGGGGTGATCATCACCGACCCGGCTGCGAAGAAGGACGAAGAAGGCGAAGCGGGAGCATTCCTCGCTGACCCGAACAAAGAAGAAGAAGAAGAAGACGATGATGACGAAGACAAAAAGTCCTCGGAAGAAGATGCGAAGGGTAACGACCCCGTTCGCCTCTACTTGCGCAAGATGGGCTCCGTCAGCCTCCTCACTCGCGAAGGCGAAGTCGAGATCGCACGTCGTATTGAAAAAGGGGAGCGCGAGATCGTAAAAGCGATCTTGCTCTCGCCGATCGGTACAGATGAAATCATCCAACTCGGCACACGTCTCGATCAAGGCCGTATCAAGGTCAAAGCGATCTTCCGCGGTCTCGAAGACGAAGAAACTCAGTACAACGAGCAAGAGTACATCGATAAAGTTCACGAGCTCATCGGGCACGTGAAGGCGTATAAAGAGAAAGCTCAGAAGTACTACACCGTTCTCCGTCAAGAAGGCCTTGCGCCGAAGATGAAGCAAGAGAACGAAAAAGCGTTGATGGATTTGAACAACGAAGTCATGGCTCACTTCGAGTCGATCAACTTCAACCGTAAGACCATCAACCGCGTCGTCATCAAGTTCAAAAACTTGGTGAACCGCATGACGATCTTGCGCCGTCGTTACAAAGACGGTCTCGAGCGCACGTTCTCAAAAGACCTCGAGGCTCTCGCAAACCGTTACAAGCTCGTTGAATCCGCGGAGAAAGAACTCGCCAAGATGTCGAAAGACACAGGCTTAAGCTTCCAGAAATTCCGCCAGTATTACGTCGATGCGGCAGATGCCGAGCAACGTTTGAAGCGTCTCCATGACGAATCTGAAATGAACTTCGGCTGGATCCGCGACACCTACACATCGATCTGGAAAGGTGAGCGCGAGGCCGATGCCGCAAAAGCAGAACTCGTTGAAGCGAACTTGCGTCTCGTTGTTTCGATCGCGAAGAAGTACACGAACCGGGGTCTTCAATTCTTGGATTTGATCCAAGAAGGAAACATCGGTCTCATGAAGGCCGTCGATAAGTTCGAATACCGTCGTGGTTATAAGTTTTCGACTTACGCGACATGGTGGATCCGTCAGGCGATTACTCGTGCGATTGCCGATCAGGCGCGTACGATCCGTATCCCGGTTCACATGATCGAGACGATCAACAAACTTGTTCGTACTTCGCGTTACCTCGTTCAGGAACTCGGCCGTGAGCCGATGCCTGAAGAGATCGCCGAAAAGATGGACATGCCTGTCGATAAAGTTCGTAAAGTCTTGAAGATCGCAAAAGAGCCGATCTCTCTCGAAACACCGGTCGGTGAAGAGGAAGATTCGCACCTTGGCGACTTTATCGAGGACAAGAAGGTCATCAACCCTTCAGAGGCGATCGTGAACTTGAACTTGGCGGAGCAAACTCGCCGAGTCTTGAGCACGCTCACGCCTCGTGAAGAGAAGGTCCTTCGCATGCGTTTCGGGATCGGCGAAGAGTCGGATCACACGCTTGAAGAAGTCGGCCAAGACTTCAACGTTACTCGTGAGCGTATTCGTCAGATCGAGGCGAAGGCGCTGCGCAAGCTTCGCCACCCGTCGCGTTCGAACAAGCTCAAAACGTTCATGGAATAGTCTCAACAGAACGTTGATACTTAAAAAAGCGCCGGTCACGCCGGCGCTTTTTTTTGGGCTCGCGAGCCCTCTTTTACCAACTCGAGGACGCGCCTCCGCCCCCGGATCTGCCGCCGCCTGAAGAACTGCTTCTTGACGATCCGGAGCGCCAACTTCCGCCCCCTCCGCGAGAGCTTCGAGATCTCGGGGTTGGCACATAATTGAGATAGAAGCCCGTGTAGCCTCGACCTTGAGGAGTGTCGAACACCTTCTGCGGTTTCCCGAAGATCATTCGACTGCCATTCACTCGGTTTAAAATTGCTTCCCAGCGGAGCCGCGCTCTCCATTTACGGTTCGCACGACGGGATACCATTTTCGGCGCCTGGAAGAAGAGCGAAAGTGAGGTTATGCAGAACACGGTGAGTCCAACATAAATCGCAAATTCGCGTGAGATTTGAGTGGGGCTCAATCGAGTGAGTATGACGCTGCAAACGATGGTGAAAGGCACGATCAATAGCAAACGACCGAAGCTAAAATTGAGAACGTAATGCAATGTCGACGGCCATTTCGCCGGCGTGCGTTCTTTCGAGAGCCGCTTCTCGATTTTGTTTTCAAAGTTCATGCAATCGATGGCACGGCGTTTTCCGATCACGTGAAAGATAAGTTTTAAAAGCGGAGGCCAGATCGCGATCAGCGCGATCCAGAAGATAAACTGGGGAGCCCACGTCTCGAGACCCGACCTCGGACCGAATTTGGACATGAGCAGATCACCAATGACCGGGCCAAAGACGAAAATGAAGACGCCAGGGTTGATGACGAAAAAAATGGCCAGTCCGATGAGAGGACCGAGCCTTTCTTTGTGAGGCTTGGACTTGCGTCGGATCGTCCTGAGAAAGAAGAAGCAAACGATCGCGACCCAAGTCAGGAAATAAAAGAGGCCGCGATCCAGGCCCAAATCTGATTTGGGAGTGTGCTTGGTCAAACCAAACGGCTTCTCGCGATTGGGATCACTATCCGTCATGATCCCACTGAGCGCGGCGATCTCATCAAGACCGTCGCTCAGTCCGTCGAAGTACTGGCGGTTCTTGAAGTGTGGGAGAACAACGTCATCAAGTATCACTCGGCTCTCAAGATCAGTGATCTTGTGTTCGAGCCCGTAACCCACCTCAATTCGAGCGCGCCGGTCGTTCATCGAAAAAATGAGAAGAACACCATTGTCGACACCTTTGGTGCCGAGCTCCCACTCGCGAAACGTCTTTTCGGCCGCCGCTTCGATCGATTCGCCTTCAAGTGATTTCACGGTGAGAATTGCGGGTAAAACACCCTGGCCGATCATGGACTGAATTTTGTCTTCGAGAGCTTTTTTTTCGGTCGCGGTCAGGAGCTGAGCTTGGTCAACGATATTGGGCTCAAACTTCGGCGGTTCGAACGCAAGCGTGCGAATCGAGAAGACTAAGCTGAGGCAAAAGAGCAGGCGGAGCATATCGGCTCATCGGCTAAACAGAGTCAGGGCTCGAGTTCTCTTGAGGCTCTCGATCAAGTCTTCAGCGCCTCAGTCTGAGCCACTTTGTAACTCTTTGCAGATGCGGGCGCTTTCTGTCATCACCCCCGTCCTTTCCTGACTGTCAGGTTTGTCGACACTCGCGCCTCCGCTCAGATCGAACGCAGGCGCCGGAGGGGGTGGTCCATGGCTTGCCTAAGCGCAGACCCGATTGAAAAGGTCATGTCTTGTCCTGAACGCGCGCATGGATTGCGAGAGGCGGCGGGAAGTGAGAGGTCGCTATGCAACGGTTCGGTAAAAAAGTCGCTAACACGGTTCTCGCGGTCGCGTTCTTTATGAACAGTCACGCCGCGCTTGCGGAGAACTTCACCGCGGCTCAACAAAAGGATGTCGTGAGCGACGTCTCGGCTCAGCTCAAAAAGATCGCCGGTACGAAGGCATCGTTCTGCTTCGCGGTCGAGAACGGTGCGGTGACCGGCATCAACGAGGACCAACAGGTTCGCACCGCGAGCGTGACGAAGACGATCACGACGTTCTGGGCGATCGAAGCTCTCGGCCCGAACTACCAATACTCCACGTACATCACGTATCAGCCGTCGAATAAAGAGATGCACATCGCCGGCACACGCGACCCTTTCTTCGATCGCGATCGTCTCTTCGCGCTTCTCGCGGATCTCAATAAGAAAGGCGTGACACAAATCAATCGCCTGACGGTCGATTCAAACTTCTGGTTCTGGCCAGACGCCACGGAACTCCGTTACTTCGCGAACGGCGGAGGCGGCGGAGGTGGCCGTCGCGGCAAAACGAAAGCGGCAGCTCCGAGAAAAGGCAAAGCGGCAGCGCCAAGAAAAGCGGCGGCAAAGCCAAAAGCGAAGTCGGGGAAGCGACGTCACGCGCAGTTTGTTCCGACTCCAATCGCTAAAGAAAAACAATCGCGCATGCCAGCGGGCTACTCGCTCGGCAACCAGGCCTTCCGTCATTTCGTTGAATCAGAAGCTCACACCGATCAAACGGTCGCGGGCGATTCGGCAAAGATCATGAATAACCTCAAAGCGGGTTTCAACACCGCGAGCTGGTCCGCGAGCTTGAAGGGGCGCTACCAGCGCGCTCGCCAGATGAATCCGGTCTTGAGTTTGCCAGCGTCGGTTACGATGTCGGCGCCGAATATCGATGTCGTTCAAGGCAACCCGCTTAAAGGTAAACCAGGTACGTACGTGTTCGTCGTCAAGTCGGCCCCGATCAAGCAATACCTGAAGCTCACGAACATCTGGTCGATCAATCCGTGGGCGGAAGAGATCTTCCACTCACTCGGTGGCAAACAGCGCTTCATGAATTTCATGCAGCAGAAATTTGGCATGGGCCAAGACGTCGCGAACGTGAACTCGGGATCAGGCGTGAATTTCCACGGAAAGAATCGTTACGATTCAACGCTCTCGTGTCAGGCCGTCGTTCGCATGATCCGCAAAATGGATTGGGACATGGAATCGGTCTACAAGTCAGACCTCTCCGAAGTTCTCGCGGTGCCGGGAAAAGAGGGCGGAACGTGGGCCGACCCTTCGCAATCGCTCGTCGTAAAGACCGGCACCTTGATCAATCCGACTCCGGCAAAAAACTTGGCGGGTGTGGCGGAGACGACAGCGGGAGAAGTTTACTTCGGCATCTTCGTCGATAAAAAAGGCGGCAACCGCTACACGGTTCAGTCGATGCTCACGGCGATGCGCTCAAACTTCAAGCCCGTCACGGCGACGCCGAAGCCGTACACATTCGCGCCGATCGGCGCCTGGACGCACATGACTCCGTTCGTACCTCTTTCGAAGAGATAGAGGAAGTTCAAGGGTGTCAGGATTTTAGACGGTCCCGGGGGCGCGAGAGCGGCGCTGTGCGGGGCTCAGGCTGGCAAGCGGCGTGCTTTGTGAGGCAGGCAAGTTTCGGAGGACGGATCGTGGCAAAGGCAATGAAGACACTTTTAAGCGCAGCTTTGATGGCGGCGACGATGGGCCAGGCGGGCGCGCAGACAGCAACGACGACGGCTGTTGCCAACCACTTGAAGCGTCTTCCCGATGGTTCAAAGTCGGCCTTTTGCTACGCGATCGAAGAAGGATCGGTTCAAGGTTATAACCAAGACAAGCCGGTGAAAATCGCCTCGGTCATGAAGCTTCTTACGACATTTTGGGCGGTCGAAAAGCTCGGGCCCAACTACCGCTTTAGAACACGCATTTACATTCAACCGTCGAACAAAGAGATGCACGTTGAAGGCACGCGTGATCCGTTCTTCGATCGTCGCCGTCTCTTCCTTTTGCTCGCTGACTTGAACAAGCTCGGTTACAAGTCGATGAACCGCGTAACGTTCGACGAGAACTTCCGGTTTGATATTCAAGCGCTCGACTTCGTTACCAACAATTCTCTCTCGATGGGCCACGCTCACGTCATGAAGTCGGTGGCGGCTCAAGACATCAAACGCAAAATGACCGATGCCCTCAACACGGCTCAATGGTCGAAAGACCGCAAGGTCCTCTACACGCAGTTAGCGAAGGCTTCGGCCTCGCCGAAACTTCCTTCGGGCGTGATCTTTAAAGCTGATGCAGTCGACGTCGTTCCGATGAATCCTCTCGCGGGCAAACCGGGCGTCGTGGTCTTCGATGTTCAGTCGGCTCCGATCAGCATGTATTTGCGCAAGATGAATATCCACTCGGTAAATTCCGTGGCGGATGAAATGTTCTACACTCTCGGTGGCGCCGACGCTTTCCGTAAATTCATGAAAGAGAAGTACGGAATGGGTTCGGAATTTACTGAGGTCTGGACAGGATCGGGTTACCCGACTTTGGGAAATGATCGTCACG
>CAJYIL010000615.1 GCA_913774795.1 Pseudobdellovibrionaceae bacterium | reverse complement strand
TGAGAATCAGAATTTCGGGGGCGCGACCGACTTCGCGATTCGCTTCGCTCTCCAGGACCTCGCTGATCCCACGCGCGGGCTTCCTGAGTACTCCGACATCGACTTCTTCCATCTCGCTTTGCGCTGGTGGGATCACCCGCAAAGTCTACGCGTGGAACACGCTGTTTTGTTCGGTGTCGGTACGTACAAGCCCCTCGACTTTTACTCCCGCAAGATGTCGTGGCGAGCGAAGCTCGGTCTCGACCGAGTGGATGACGCTCGTTGCTCGAATTGCTTGGCCGGAGGCCTTTACGGCGGAGCCGGATACTCGACAGAGTTCGGCCGCGTGCTGACCTACGGTTTGATCGACGGCGAGCTCTTCACGTCGCCGAGATTTAGCGAGAGCAAGTTCTCCGTTCGTCTGGGCCCCGTACTCGGCACGCGCGTGCGCTTCACGGAATCGCTCGCACTCGTCACCGAGGCGTCTTACGCATGGTCAGTTCTGTCTCCGCGTTTTGACGACTACAAGATTGATTCACGTTTGCGGCTCGTCCCCGGCGGATCAGCGTGGGGCATCGACTTGCGAGGAATCTGGCGCACGCAAAACAGAGAGGTGAGTGCCGGTGTTGTCCACTATTTCTAAGTTCACTCGCGTCGTTTGCGTTTTGATCTTGGCCGTGACCACGAGCGGCTGCTCATCGCTTCTCTACTACCCGACGCGCATCGAACACGTCGATCGCAAGAAAATGCCGGTGAAGCCGGTCGATCTCGATTTCGCCTCAGAAGACGGCACCAAACTCCACGCGTGGCAATTCAAAGCCCCGCGCCCGTCATCGAAATGCGTGATTCTGCAGTTCCACGGAAATGCGCAAAATCTCTCGTCGCACTTCCATTCTTTGTACTGGATCCTCGATCACGGCATCGACTACATGGTCTTCGATTATCACGGATACGGATCCTCAGATGGCGAGCCTTCTCCGAAGGCGACGGTTGAAGACGGCCACGCCGCTCTCCGCAAGATTCACTCGCTTTATCCCGATAAAAAGATCGTGGTCGTCGCGCAGTCCCTCGGAGGCAACGTGGGACTCCGCTCGGTCGCCGACATGAAAAACGAAATTCCGGTCTCTCTCGTTTTTGCCGACTCGACCTTCGCGTCTTATCGCTCGGTCGCACGATCGGCTCTCTCCCGAGGTTGGCTCACGTGGCTCTTTCAGCCGATCGGATGGCTGGTCATGAACGACACTTACGCTTCGAAAGACCGCATCGGTGAGATTGCCCCGACTCCGATCGTCGTCATTCACGGTGAAGACGACAACACCGTCGACATTTCGATGGGCCGTGATGTCTTTGATCGCGCGCGTGATCCGAAGGAGTTTTGGGCGATTCCGGGTGGCCGTCATATCGATAGCTTCTATCGCCCCGATCTTCGGGAGCGTGTCCTCGCGAAATTAAAGCCTCTCTGCTCCACGGATTGAGCAGGTTTTTCCACATCTTGCCTTACGGTTGCCGGCCGCAAGTGAGAGCGGTAGACCGACCTTTTCAACTGAAGGAGACCTCTCGATGTTTAAAATCTTCGCGCTTGTTTTATTCGTTTCGGGCATCGCCCAAGCACAAGGGTGGAACTGCCCTCCGCACATTCCCGCTTGGCAATGTGATCACGTGAATCCGAACCCGATCGATCGTTGGCCAGACCGCGATCTTCCGGGCCGTTACCCACGCGGACCTCGTGGCCACGCGATCTCGTGCGCGCCTGAAGTTGTAAAAGGCAACGTCGCGGCGACAGACCGCGTACTCGCCAAACTCGCGTCTTCGAAAGAGTTCGCTTCGGCGGCTCAATTCAAATCGGTTGTCGCTTCGATCGCTTCTGAAAAAACATCGATGAAAGTCGATCGCTACTTTGCTCTGATCGGCGTCGACTCGCGTGACTCATCGGCGGTCGCGGAGTTCATCGGTGCTCGCGATGTTCGCGGCGCGTGGCTCACATCACTCGAAAAGTCGACAGGGGTTTCGGGCCAACAGGCTGAGACCGTTGCTCGCGAGCTTCAAACGGCGCTTCGCGGCTCATTGCGATAATTCGACTCAAAACTCAGATCTGTTTATAGGCCCGCCGAGCGCGGGCCTTTTCTTTTTCGTGACAAGCCTTGCCTCTCCCCTCGCATGGAGGACAATCGATTTCGAAGTTCGCATTTCGAAAAAGGAGAACTTATGAAACCTGTCGCGCTCATGGTCTTCACTCTCGTTTCGGTTTCGGCACTTGCTCAAGCGGGCCGTCCTCAGGTTCCTCCGGGCTCTATTCCAGGTCGTGATCAAATTCCTCCACGTCCTCCAGGCGGATGGCCAGATGACTGGGACCGCAACCACGGCGGCGGTCGTGGCGGCACGAGCTGCGCTCCCGAAGTTGTCGAAGGGAACGTGAAGGCGACAGACCGGGTTCTCGCTGGTCTCTCGTCGTCTCCTGAATTCTCAAATGCCTCGCAGTTTCGTTCGGTGGTTCGCGAGATTCGCGATGCTTCCGCGAACGCACGCGTCGCGCGTTACTTCGCCCTGATTGGCATCGACTCACGCGATTCGGCGGCGGTCGCTGATTTCATCGGCGCACGCGAAATCCGCGGCCAGTGGCTGTCGTCCCTCGAGCGCACAACGGGCGTCTCGGGCGCGCAGGCCGACCTCGTTGCCTCGAAGCTGCAGACGGCTTTGCGCGGGGATTTGCGGTAGACTCTGACGACGCCCATGAAAACCCCACGCACGAAACTCCGCCGACTGACTCCGCAGGATTACGCGAACATCCGGCGGCTCGAGACCGATCCGCTGGTCGTGCGCTTCACGTCGCATCAGCGTGTGCAAACCGAACAAGAAACGCGCGAGCGCCTTGAGAAACAGCTCGCCCGCGACGACGGCGATGACGGCATCTGGATCGCCGAAACTCTCGGCGGCGAGTTTGTGGGATGGGTGATGCTTCTGCCACAAGCGAGCGGAGACATCGAACTCGGATACATGATCGTGCAGGAGATGTGGGGCCGAGGATTTGCGTCAGAGATTTGCGCGCGGCTCATGGAGCATGCAGGCCTAAGAAAAGTAATCGCGAGGTGCGATCCGTCGAACGAAGCCTCGCTCAAGATTTTGAAAAAGCTCGGCTTTCACGTCGTAAAGAGTGACGAGACGACAGTCCATCTCGCCACGCGCGTCTAAACTATTTCTCCGTCCACTTGTAGTTGTTCTCAAGAACGCCGTCTTTGACGAGTTGCTTGATCAATGCGCGCTTCTCATCAGTGTTGGATTGCATGAAGGACTTACGGGCGTTGTCGTGTTGACTCGTCTGAATCAACCGGTCGAGTTCGCCAAATTGAGTCAGCGCCATCTGCATCGCCAAGCCACCGGCTTCGACTTTCTCGGTGGCGACATCGACGTCGCGAACGACGCCGTCAGCGCCGATGTATGTCTTTAAGTCGGCATTCATCAAACGACCGGTGAAAGCGAAGCGACGAACGAGTCGAGGCGCTGTCAGCATTTGTTGAGCAAAATCCTCGATGTCTAAGCGAGGCTCGAACAAGAGTGCATTCATCCGCTGGAGAGCTGGGTCCTTCAAGCCATATTGCGATGGCTCTTCCTGGAATTGGCGTAACGTTTCGTGGATAAGAACCATCGCTTGCGTATTCGTATCGGCCGTATCCCACCCAGGAGAAGAGATGAGAACCCCGAGACTCGGTAAGTGAAGACCAAGGGTCGCGACCCAACCTCGCTTGAACTTCGCCGTGATCTCGCGCGAGATGTAATACGGCATCTCTTTAAACTGATGCGAAGTTCGGAGGAACGACGTGTTTTTCAGAGTGCGACGAATCGCCATCACGAACGCAAAGCCCGTGCGGAAATCAGTTTTGGAGTTCGCAATTTCAACAAGGCGAAGATTCAAAATCTCCATCGCGCGGTCGACGGCAAGTCGATCGTTTGCGTTGATCTCCTCGAACTCAGGGTATTTGCGTTTCAAGTCTTCTACCGGACAATCGCGACCGAGGAGACGATCGTTGCTGTCGGCGTATTCTGGATGGAGCGTCAAGATATCGACGAGCATGACACACTGGTCGCGTTTGAACTTGATGCCCGTTCCCCCTCCGCCGCCAGAACCAGGTCCCGCAAACGAGAGTGAGCTAAAAATCAGAATGAGGGCTGAAGCTATCAAACGCATGACGCCAGCAATGTTCACTCTCCGTGCCCGATGAGAACGAATCCCGGAGAGATCACGCAAGCAACTCCGCTTAAGAGCCCCAAAATGGCCGGCTCTGTCTAAGACTTCGACGCCACTTCGAAGTAGTCCATGCAGAACGAATAGAGGGTCTCTTCTTTTGATGGAGCCGCGCGAGCCAAAACCTCTTTGATCGCTTCGACAAGATAAGAGCGGATTTGGAGAGCATCCTGCTGCGACATGGTAACGACATACGAATAATGCAGATCCTGAGGTCGTTCTTTATCGAGTGACTTGAGCGCTTGCAGACGCCAGTTCGTATGATGACGACCGATCAGTGCGTGGGAACTCGGGAGATGTACTTGCTGTTGATCAGGATGGCGGAAGTGATCACCCTGCTGAAGAATGAATCCGCGCGAAACCAAGAATTCCAGCGCTGACGTTGTCACGTCGAGTGGAATTTCGAGTGCCTTCGCGAGAGCTTCCTTCGTTTGCAGCGTCGGAATCGACACCGCAACGCCAAGAGCCGCATAATACCAGTGCGAGTAATATCGCATTTGGTCTTCGGGAGAGAGGACCGTCCGCGAACGCAAATCTTTGCGGAGTTCTAACCGTCGATTGATGACGACCTTCATTTGATTTCGAAAATGCTCACGGAGGCTCGGCGTACCGGCGCGTGCGAGTTGAATCATAAGAAGGAAGTAGTTCGACTCTTCTTCCGTGTGATGAAGAAGAGCATTCAGCCGATCCCCTTGCTCGAGAGAAAATTCCGATCCGCTTTCGGAATCAAGCACCTTGCTGATAAAACCTTTTTGACAGCCGATTGCCTCGGCCATTCTGGCCCGGAATCCGCGCCCACCCCCGGGCTGACTCTTGATAAAAGAGGTCAAATAAGACCGGTAGGCCTGAAAATCGAAGATCGATTTGTTCATCTGTTTTCTGCCATTTAGCTAATTATAGTTCACCTTCAGGAAACTTTGAAGGGTGTTTGTGTTCCATATTCAGCTCGCGACTTCTAATGCGTTGCGTTACAACGTGTCACCAACATTTAAACCTGGAGTCCTCATGTCTCTCGCAAAGTACATTGGATCCGTCTTCGTCTGTGCCTCGGTTCTGCTTTCTCTGCCTACCTCAGCTCAATCTTCGAGCCCCCAACCGCCCAACGACCGTTCGCAGCTGAAACAAATCTTCGATCAAGCTTCGGCAAACCTATTGACCATTCAGCGCCTCCTAGATGCTCGCAACTACCAATCGGCACTGACTGAGTCGAAACGGTCGCTCGATGACGTGCGCATAAAGTCCGGCATCCATCCGAAAGCCTCTTACCGCGAAAAAATCGCGATTCCCGACGGGACACTGAATCCCTCATTTCGTTCTCTCGGTAATACGATCAAGGATCTCAGCATCGAAGCTCAAGATACCATCGCTCTTTCGGTCGCGAATCCCCGCGGAGGCTACTTTCTCGATATTTTGAATCTGATGAAGCGGACA
The DNA here is from genome assembly GCA_913774795.1 of Pseudobdellovibrionaceae bacterium. Lineage (GTDB taxonomy): Bacteria > Bdellovibrionota > Bdellovibrionia > Bdellovibrionales > JAMPXM01 > CAJYOV01. The sequence continues at coordinate 1,145 of CAJYIL010000615.1, read as the reverse complement.
AACCTTCTTTACCTGCAGGCCCTTCAGGGCCAACTCAAATCGCAAGGTAAACTTCTTGCAGAAGACGTGGCGAAGATTCGCCATGACATCCAAGATGTTCAGGCCATTCCTCTCTATTTGAAAGATACTCGCGCTGGCGCGCTTTTTTTAGTCTTCGATTACGAGATCGCAAACAATGACCAAGCTTACTTATTCAATCGCGAGCTTAAAACTTACCTGTTGAAAGAAGGTCGCGCTCTCGGCATCAAGTCCGAATCGCAAATCGATCAACTTCTCCGTGAACATGTTGAGCAAGTCCGTGGCGATTACCTTCGCAGCTTCTCCAATGCGGGAAGTGTACAGCCGCAAATCACAACTTCGACCGTCTCATCTGGCGCCGATATCTTCACGTCACCTAACTTCTTGAAATGCCGCGACTACTACGTGGTGTACGCAGCCGACGGTCCCGAGGCGACGACGAAATGTTTGTCCCTTGCGCCTAGCTATAACTTTCTAAAGCCTGGTTTCTCAAAATGCGTCGACATGTACTCGGTGTACAGCGCCGACGTTCCGGACGCGACCGATAAATGCCGCAGCATACTTAAATAATCAGGAGACTCGAAATGAAAACACTCACAACACTCGTATTTTCCCTCTCGCTTTTCTCGACCGCGGCGCTCTCTGAAACTACCGAGTCGGTTTACCTAAAAACCGCTCGTGAGATTCGCGTTCTTCACAACCAGCTTCACGTGAACCAGATCATCACGAGCGTGCAGTCTCAGCTCACCGAACACCAAAGAGAATTCGTGGTCGAGCGCGGCGGCGACACGTGGTCATCGGCATCTGGTTATGACTCATCGTCTGAAGGCAGCCTCACGTCTGAATATCTCGGTCGGCGCGACCGCTGGACGGGCCAACGTAACTGGGAGCAGTCGGGATCATCAGGTACTCGTTCAAACTCGGGCCGTACATTCGATGCGTCCACTCGGACGTGGGACCTCACTGAAATTCTCGTGATGAATCCGGAAGAGGTCGCGACGTTCGGTCAAAGGCTCGAAGCGAATGAAGCCCGCGCGCACCAACTACTTTTGAACTACGTAAACTCGAACCAATCAAAAATCATTCGCATGAAAGAGCTCGGTATTCTGAACTTAGCTGCCGCGCAT
>CAJYIL010000614.1 GCA_913774795.1 Pseudobdellovibrionaceae bacterium | reverse complement strand
CCGAGCATGATGATGCGGTCTTTCAGGAGACGTGAATAGATATCGTAGCTGCGTTCACCACGCGAGGTCTGTTCGACCACAATCGGAATCAAAGGCACAAATTTCCCTTCGAGCTGCATTACTGGTTGCGACGTTTCGCCCAACGGCGAAACAGCTGCAAAGCCTTCTGATAATGTCGTCATCTTTTGTGAGATGACAAGGTCTTGTCGGCGATAACAGGTCATAGCTATAGGTCAGAAATGCCTTAAGAAATTGCCGTGTGGCGCAATTGATCCTTGCTACCCGGCTGACGGCACGTTGTGATACGCAAATTCATACAAAACCACATGAAAGAAGGCTCTGAAGTGAAAGTCGACATCAAGAAATCTGGACTCGATAACGTCGCCAGTGACGTCCTCGTTGTTTTCACCGCAAAACGCTCGGCATCGAAGAATGCCACGACAAAAAAAGCAGCGAAGAACGCGCCGCCCGTCAGCCAAACTGCGGCGAGTGTCGAGGGCGTCTCAAAAGCGATCCAGGCTAAAATCCAGTCGGCTCTCGACGACTCGACAATCTCGGGCGGCGCCAACGAAACCGTTTTGTTCAGAGACGCGCAAGTCGGTGGCGCACGTCACCTGTTGACGGTCGGTCTCGGCGACACTCGCTCTCTCACTCACGAGACTCTCCGCCAAGCTGCAGCCGCTGTCGTCAACGCCTTGAAGTCGGTAAAGGTTCGTACCGTCGCTCTCGCGTTCGACACTCTCCCGCACAACAACTTGAACGCCGATCTTACGATTCAAGCCCTCACCGAGGGTGCGCTGATGGCGGAGTACAACTTCAACGAATACAAAGAGCAGCCAAAAGAAGCGCCGGTAAAAATCGAGACACTTTCGATTCTCTCGACTTCGAAAGCCAAAGGTCACGAGCGCGGAGTCGAAACAGGAACAATCCTCGCGGAGTGCGTGAACTTCTCTCGTTGGCTCGGCGATCGCCCGGGCAACCGCATGACGCCGACAATCTTGGCGGAAGAAACTCAGAAAGCCGCAAAGAACGCAAAACTCAAAGTCACCGTCTGGGACAAAGCTCGCATCAAGCAAGAAAAGATGGGTTCGTTCCTGAGCGTTTCGAACGGTTCGTCGCAAGAGCCTCGCTTCATCATGATGGAATACAACGGAGCCGCTTCGTCGAAGCGTCCGATCTGTCTCGTGGGCAAAGGTCTCACTTTCGACTGCGGCGGTATTTCGATTAAGCCTGCGGCCGGCATGGAAGAAATGAAATACGACATGTGCGGCGGCGCTGCCGTGATCGCTTCGATGCTCGCGATCGCTCGCCTGAAGTTGAAAGTGAACGCGATCGCGTTTGTTCCGGCGACCGAAAACTTGGCGGGTCCGTCCGCGACGAAGCCAGGCGATATCGTCATCGCTCGCAACGGAAAATCGATCGAAGTGAACAACACCGATGCCGAAGGTCGTTTGATCTTGGCCGACGCCCTCGTTTACGCATGCGAACAAAAGCCGGCGATGATTCTCGACACCGCGACTCTCACGGGTGCGATGGTTGTTGCCCTCGGCAACTCGCACACCGGCTACTTTACTCGCGACAACGATCTCTCGGATGCAATCGAAGAAGCGTCGGTTGAATCAGGTGAGTGGCTCTGGCGCATGCCTTTGACC
>CAJYIL010000613.1 GCA_913774795.1 Pseudobdellovibrionaceae bacterium | reverse complement strand
CTCCGAGATCGAGGGTGCTGGTCGCAATGACCAAAGTGATCGAACCCGATTTGATTCCGGCCTCAACTCGTTCGCGCTCTTCGCGCTCGAGCGAACCGTGGTGAAGCGCCATGGTCGGAGCCCACTCTGGCTTCTTGGCAAGAATTTCCGCGTACCATCTTTCGGCTTGCGAGCGGGTGTTCGTGAAAACGAGCGTGCTGATATCGGGTGAGAGCCACGCGATCAGCTGCTGAGACATCCGGAGACCCAAGTGTCCGGCCCAAGGAAAACTATCGATCTTCTCCGGGAGAAGCGAGTCGATGATGACCGGGCGGTGAATTTGCGCGGTCACGATGCGTGGCTCGGTGATCTCTGCTGTATCAGGACGGTGCGAGCCGACCGCCGCGCGCGCAGCCTCTTCGAGATTCGCAATCGTCGCCGTGAGCGCCCACGTCGCCATGTGCGGACGCAAAGTTCTCAACCGCGAGAGAGCGAGTTCAAGAAGAGAGCCTCGTTTGTTGCCGAGAAGCTCGTGCCATTCATCGAGGATGACGGTCTCGAGTGCTCCGAAGAAATCCGCGTGATCTCCGTGGGAGAGAAGTAAGCTCAAGGATTCGGGAGTCGTGACCAGAATTTCAGGCGAGCTTAAGCGCTGCTTGGCGCGAGCAGATTGCGAGGTGTCTCCCGTTCGATCTTCGACGCGGAAAAACGGAGCGATCCCGTTCGTTGCCGACTCGAGAGCTAACCGAATGTCACGTGAGACTGCTTTCAGCGGCGTGATGTAGAGAATGCGGACGCCCGCCTTTTTCGGTTGAGTCATCGCGTGCGCAAGAGCGCCGATGAACGCGGCATAGGTTTTTCCGGCACCGGTCGGGACATGTAAAAGCCCCGACTCACCATCGAGGCGGGCTGACCAGACTTGTCGTTGAAATTCAAACGGTCGCCACTCTTTCGAAACGAACCAGGCTTCGACTGCGGCTTCGGCCGCCTCACGTGTGAAAGGTTCGAACGGAGGACGTTCCATCTGTTCGACGCGTTCTTTTGGTTTCTTCGGAGTCGTACGCTTTCTGGCTTTTTCGCGAATCGTTTCCCACTGAGTTGCGGCGTCTTCGGCTTCGCGGCGCTTACGTCTCACGCGCGTGCGCCGGCGAGCGGCTTCCGAGTTCTCGTCTTCAATCGGCGTGTGCAGAACCGGTGTTTTGACGACCACGGGAGTGATGCCCATCTCTTCGTCGCGCTTTTTCAAACGACGAATCTCTGCGCTGATTGAGCTTTTTGGTATCGGTTGGCGATGGGGGCGATCCACCCTACGCCTCCGCGGTGGTCGGTTCGTCGATCATGGCGCGAAGAGTTTCGATCTTGTCGGCATCTTTGATCGTCTTGTCGTGACGCCAGCGCATGATTCGCGGAAAACGCACGGCAATACCGGATTTGTGTCGAGGGGACGCATTGATCCCTTCGAATGCGAGCTCGAAGACGTGATGAGGCGTGACCGATCGCACGGGACCGAAGCGATCTTTTGTATTTCGCCGAATCCAATTGTCGAGTTTGTTGATCTCCTCGTCGCTGAGCCCTGAGTAGGCTTTTGCAAACGGTGTGAGCTTATCGCCGTCCCAGACGGCAAAGGTGTAATCGGTAAAGAGGTTGGCTCTGCGTCCGCTGCCGGCTTGCGCGTAAATCAAAACCGCGTCGATCGTGAGCGGATCAATCTTCCACTTCCACCAATCTCCGCGACGTCGACCGGCTTGGTAAGCCGACGATTTTCTCTTCAACATAATTCCTTCGACCGATTTCGCGCGAGAGTCCTTACGAAGCTCGGTGAGTTCGTCCCAAGATTCGAACGGAATGGATTGCGAGACGTGGAAGGTCGTCGATCGCCCTTCAAGAAGTTTCTCAAGAACCGAGCGACGCTCGGCCATCGGCTCTGCGCGCAGATCGCGACCATCGAGTTCGAGGATGTCGTAGACCATGAGAGCCGCCGGCGCTTCGGCGAGGATCGCTTTCCCGAGAGCTTTGCGGCCAATGCGCTTTTGTAAAACCGCGAACGGAAGAACTTCATCGCCCTTCATCGCCAGAAGTTCTCCGTCCAACACCGTGCCTTCAGGTAACGTCAACGAAGCTTGAACAAGCTCAGGATATTTGTCGGTGACGAGTTCTTCGCCGCGCGACCAGATGAATGTTTCGCCGTTTCGGCGAATAAGCTGCGCGCGGATGCCGTCCCATTTCCACTCGGCTTGCCATTCGTTTGGTTCACCGAGTTCGGTGACTTCTTTCTCGAGCGGTGACGCCAGAAAGAACGGATAAGGTGTTGAGAGATGACGATCGCTTGCTTCAGATGAAACAAGTTGCTGGTACCATTCGCCGGTCGGTTGCCAGTCGCCCATGAGACGGTGAGAAATTTCGGCGAGCTCAAGCTTTGAAACTTCGGCGAGGGCGCGAGCCACGAGCGACTGCGAAACGCCAACACGAAAAGCGCCGGAGAGAAGCTTGTTGAGAATAAAAATGCTGTGACGATCGAGCCTCTTCCACCAACCGACGACGCGCTCTTTTTGGTCGGGTTCATCCATCTTCGCGAGAGGAATGATTCGGTCGCGCATCCAGGTGTCGAGCGTAAGATCGGGCTCTTCGTTGACTTGCGGAACATGCGACATCGAGTCGATCAAAAGCGCGCAGCACTCCGCCGAATCTCCAACACTTGAATAGCTCTCTTCGTAAAGCCAAAGAGACATACCAGTGAGATCGAGAGTCCAGTCGCGCATCGACTTTGACGGAATGAAACGTTTAAGACGTCGACCAGTGAGGTAATAGAGTGCCCAGGCCGCATCATCGGGAGGGGCGGTTCTAAAATAATCGGCCATCGCTTCGATCTTCGCGTTTGTCCCGGTCGTGGAGTCGATTTTGTCGTAAAGGCGTGCGAAGTCGTTCATGCATTCGCCTCCGATGCCTGCTCCTCCGAAGGTGCGTTGCCGGCCGCGACCTCTGGATCAGTCACCGCTTCGCCGCCGCCGCCCGAATCATCTTCTTCGTTATCGTAGGCGGTGATCTCAAGCGGCTGAGCTTCGAAGCCAAGTTCGTTCAAACGACGCGAAAGAACTTGCGTGCCACCGTGAGTCGGCAAGATGAAGCGCGCTTTCGTGTCGGCGCACGTGCGCAGAAGATCGGGCCAGTCGGCGTGATCTGAAAGTACGAAGCCGCGGTCGTAACCATTTCTCCGGCGGGCGCCGCGCACGCGCATCCACCCCGAAGCAAATCCCGTGTCGGCGCCTTTAAAGCGCTTCATCCAAAGAGAACGGTGAGCCGAAGGCGGGGCAAGAATCAACTCGCCTCCGAACTTTTGTGTCTTCGCTGTTTCGCTGACCGCCGTGGTCGGCAGCATCTCGATCCCTTGCTCGCGATAGATCTTCGTCAGCGGCAGCATCGCTCCGTGCAAGTACGCTTGCCTTGAAGGATCGAGCTGATAAAGCTCGCCGAGAAGTCGCTGGGCTTTACCAAGCGCGTAGCAAAAGAGAAGCGACGGTCGATTCTCGCGCGCGTTTTGATCCCACCATGCCAAAATTTCTTTAGCGGTGTTGGCGCCTGGCTCCCAGCGATAGATCGGAAGAGCAAATGTGGCTTCGGTAATAAACGCATCGCACTCGACGACTTCAAACGGTGCGCACGTCGGATCGTGCGCACGTTTGTAGTCTCCCGATGCGACCCAGACGCGACCGTCGCACTCAACGCGCACTTGCGCTGAACCTAAGATGTGGCCAGCGGGATGGAATGAAACGGTGCACTCGCCAAGACGAAATTTTTGACCATAAGGGTAGTGCACGAATGTCGAGTCATGCCCGAGGCGCTGCTTCATCACGGGCAGAGCTTCGGTGGCGACGTAATAGATCTTGCTGCCCGAGCGCGCGTGATCGCCGTGAGCATGCGTAATCACCGCATGTTTCACGGGTCGCCAAGGGTCGATATGAAAGCCTCCTCGCGCGCAAGCTAAGCCGAAGTCGTCGGGACGCAAAAGGGCTTCGAATGGTGTTGCGAGATCTAGTGCCATCGGCTCACAGTTTAGTCGTTCACCCCGGGGAACGCACTCGACAGAGGGGGCGTTTGTCGATAAGTTCACGAGTCGGTGAACGTGCCCGCTCTCGCGCGTTTAAATCTACACAGAAGGTTTGAAAATTGTCCGCATCCAAGCCCGTCACGATCTTCTGGTTTCGAAGAGATTTACGTCTCGAAGACAACGTTGGGCTAGCGGCCGCGTTGGGTCACGGCGCAAGCGTTCATCCGCTCTTTATTTTTGACTCCGACATTCTTGCGAAACTCGATGAAAACGATGCGCGCATCACCTTTATTCGCGAGCTCGTGAAAGAGGTCGATACGCAACTTAGAGAGAACGGCTCGTCTCTCGATGTTCATATGGGTCGGCCGGTCGAGATCTTCGCAAAGCTCTTGAAAACCCTAAACATCGAAGCCGTTTACACGAATCACGATTACGAGCCTTATGCTTTGAGACGAGATGAAGAAATCGATCTTCTTCTCGAAGAGCACGGAGTGCCGTTTCACACCTACAAAGACCAAGTCGTCTTCGAAAAAGATGAAGTCTTAAAGCTCGACAACACACCGTACTCGGTGTTTTCCGCTTATAAAAAGAAGTGGCTCGACACCCTTGATCCGCGAGATCTGTCTTCGGTCAAAGCTGACTTTACGAACTTCGTAAAGCGAAAGACGAACATGATTCCCTCGTTGGAGCAGCTGGGCTTTCGAGAGCAGGCGATCCCGAGCCCCTCGCCATCAGTCGACCTACGGCTCATTCGTAAGTACGACCAGACTCGCGATTTTCCCGCAGTCGCAGGTACAACTCATCTCGGTGCTCACCTGAGATTCGGTACGATTAGCGTGCGGCATCTCGCGAAGATCGCTCAAAAAGAAAACGCGACCTGGCTTGGAGAACTCATTTGGCGAGAATTCTTCTCCCAGATTCTTTTTCATTATCCGCATGTCGTGAATCATCCATTTCGCCCGGAGTACGCAAAAATCGAGTGGCGACATTCGGCGCAAGATCTAGCGCGCTGGAAGGAAGGCACGACCGGCTATCCGCTCGTCGACGCCGGCATGCGCGAGTTAAACGAGACGGGCTTCATGCACAACCGCGTGCGCATGGTGACGGCGAGTTTTCTAGTGAAGCATCTTCTGATCAACTGGCAAGACGGCGAGCATTACTTCGCGCGCTGCCTTTTTGATTTCGAACTTGCGAGTAACAACGGCAATTGGCAGTGGGTCGCGGGATCAGGCTGTGACGCCGCTCCTTACTTTCGGGTGTTTAATCCGACGCTGCAGGCAAAGCGCTTCGATCCAAAGCAAGAGTATATTCGTAAATGGATTCCCGAATTCGGAACTTCAAAATATCCAGAGCCGATGGTCGAGCATGAAGAGGCTCGCGAGCGCGTCATCCAAGTCTACAAACAAGCTCTCAAGTCTCGCCGAGGGCCCGAGGCTCCGCTGACGACGCGAAGCCTCTCGTTCATCCGAAAAAAATCATAAAACTTGGGCGATCGGCTCATCCGGGCTCGACGCTTCAAAAATCGCTTTCTTCGGCGACGGGAAAGTCGTGACTGTATCGGAGACAGGTTCACTGGAAGTTTCGAGCGTCTTCTCAACCATCGAAGCCGCTTCTTTCAGTCGAACCGCGAGGGCATCGATTTGCGTCGGGCTGATATCGCTCTCGCTCAGCGTGACCGCATCGAGGTTGTTAAGCATCGTGAGTGCCGCAGTCGTCTCTGCGATCATCTTGCGCTCGCGTTGGCGAAGAAGCTCGAGATAAATCGCGTTGAGATCGTCGTTGGCGCGATAAAGGTTTGTGCCTCGAGCACTACGACCGACTTCTTCAACCGCCTTGAGTTCAAGGAGCTCGCGGATGGAGATGCTCACCAGCGCTTTCGAGATATCGAGCTGCTGAATAAGGTCAGCGGCGTCAAGCGGGCGAGTCGAGAGAAAAAGGCGTGTCCAGATGCGGCCGTGGATTCGCTTGAATCCCCAGTTGTGAATCAAATCGCCTAAGCGCTGGGACAGTTCGGTGAGTTCGTTATTGCGTTTCATGCCGAGAACCTCCTGATCAAGACCTCTTGAACATTGAATATAGAGGGAGTTTGGATTGAGTTCAAGGTGTCGTGAACAATTCTCCACAAGCCCCGCCAAGGCTTGTCCAAGTCCGCAAAAAGCTTAAGAATATCGCCCGGAGGTTCAAGGCATGCGGGTTTTGATGACAGGGGCAACGGGTCTCATTGGCAAAGAAATCGGAAAGCGGTTGATTGAGAAAGGTCACACGGTCACGGCGCTCGTTCGAAACACCGACGAAGCCAGAAAGAATCTTCCGTTTCCCGCGCGCTTAGTCGCGTGGAAAGCCGGCGACGAGATTCCTCGCGAAGCGCTCAAGGAAGTCGAAGGCGTGATCAATCTCGCAGGCGAATCGATCGCTGGCGGTCGCTGGACGCCGGAGCGTAAAAAACGAATTCTAAATTCGCGCGTTGAGACGACTCGGGCGCTTGTCGAAGCTTGCGGCGGTGTGAAGGTGTTCGTGAGTGGGTCAGCGACCGGTCTCTATGGAGATCGAGGCGACGAAATCCTCGATGAGACTTCGACGAAAGGTGAAGGCTTTCTCGCTGACGTCGTCGAAAAGTGGGAGGCCGAACTCCAGCCGCTCGTGAAGCCGCGAGTGGCGATCATTCGAACCTCTGTCGTCTTCGCGAAACACGGCGGCGCTCTCGAGAAACTGCTCCCGCTGTTTGAACGCGGGGTCGCGGGAAAACTCGGTGACGGCCAACAGTGGATGAGTTGGATCCATCTCGACGATATCGCGCGCCTCTTCATTTTCGCGCTCGAGAATGAAAACGCAAAAGGCCCTCTCAACGGCTCGGCACCTGAGCCTGTCCGAAACGAACGCTTTACGAAAGAGCTTGCTCGCGCACTCGGAAAATCGACCTTCTTGCCCGTACCTGAAGTGGCATTGAAGTTAGCGCTCGGCGAGATGTCGACAAGCGTTTTGGACTCACAGCGTGTTCTTCCGAAAAAAGCCGAAGAGCTAGGGTTCAAGTTTGACTATCCGGAGGTCGTATCGGCGCTCACCGAAATCGCGCGGCCCTACCGTGACAACCACCACGAAATGTTCAGTGAGCAGTGGCTCCCGTTGAAGCCCGAGGAGCTTTTTCCGTTTTACTGTGACGAAAAGAACCTTGAGCGACTGACGCCCCCATTCTTAAAATTCAATGTCGTCGGAAAATCGACTGACGAAATCCAGACCGGAACCTTGATTGATTATAAACTTTCGCTCCACGGTCTTCCTTTTGGCTGGCGCACCGAGATTCGCGACTGGGAGCCAAATAAGCGGTTCGTCGATACCCAACTCAAAGGGCCATATTCGAGATGGTACCATGAGCACGACTTTATTCCGCTCGGCGGCGGTACGTTGATTCGAGACCGCGTGAGCTATAAGCTTCCACTCGGAGCGCTCGGGGATACCCTGGCCGGCTGGAAAGTGACGGGTGACGTGAAGAAGATTTTTGATTACCGCCGAGAAGTCATCGATCAAAAGTTTGGTCGACCTTCGTGAAAGCAACGACTCTCGCCGTCGGCACCGAAGTCGTCGACGGTCAGATCACTGATCGTAATAGCGCGTGGCTGAGCGAGCGCTCGGTTCTGGCTGGTCTTGAGATGATCGAGCACCGCGCTGTTCCGGATGATCGAGAGAGAATTGCGCAAGCTCTCAGAGAGTTAAGCGATAAATCAGATTTGCTTTTTGTCACCGGCGGTCTCGGACCTACGAGTGATGATTTTACCCGCGAGTTGATCGCCGAAGTCTATTCGCTGCCTCTCGAATACGACGAGGCGAGCTGGCAAAAGATCGTGAAGCGTTTTGAAGCCCGTGGGGTTCAAGCAAAGCCCATTCAAAGACAGCAGTGTTATTTTCCCAAGACGGCGCGTATTCTCGAGAATCCCATGGGCACCGCAAACGCGTTTTACCTGCATCTTGATTGGAAGGGGCGGTCTCTCGAAGTTTTCGTCTTGCCCGGTCCTCCGGCTGAGATTGCGGCGGTGTGGGAGGCGCATTTGGCGGCGCATGTAGCATCTCTTGTCCCGATACAGGAGCAAGAGGATCTCCATCTTTGGCGAACTCTCGGTCTCGGTGAGGGTGACATCGCCGAGAAAACCGAAGAAGCAATTATAGGGAGCGGACTTCGAGTCGGCTACCGCGCGCATCTTCCCTACGTCGAAGTGAAGTTGTGGGTACCGCGGGCGCACCCGGCACCGGAGGTTGTCGCGAGAGTCGAAGAGGCCCTGGGGCCCTGGCTCATTTCTCGCGGAAAAAACGACGTCGCTCTTTGCGTCGTGAAGTCCGTGTACGAGGGCCATGACGTCGCGATCATCGATCGCGTGACGGGCGGCTATGTTCAGCAGCGGTTGAGCGAATGTCTCTCGCAGTTTCGTCGCGAAAACCCTGGGCGCGACTCGAAAGGCTCTCTTCGCATCACGACGACGCTCGTCAGTCAGACTCATGACGAGGCCGTGAGTTCGCAAGGCGATGCGGTTTTCTTAGCCCTCATGCCCGATGAAGCGAATCAGCAATGGACCGTAAAAATGACGGGCCCTGAGTCACAAACTCTTGCCGTCGCGCCGACCTCCCTCTACAACTTCGGGACCGAACGCGGTCACAAATACATGGCGGAGAAGATGTTCCACGTCCTCTCAAGCCTGGCTCCGTTCGCGCGCCACCAAGAGGGCTAAAGATTTGTCGTCACGTTTTCCGCACGATGGCCGTTTTCCTTCAGGGAAGACGGCGCAAGAAATTCTCGATCTCGTTGAGCCGTTTCTCACCGAGGATCGCCAGCGCAAAATTCGTGAAGTCGTCGATGGCCGCACGTGCAATGTCGTTCCGGTCCTCGAAAACATTTATGACCGCGGCAATATCTCGGCCGTTCTTCGTTCGGCGGAGGCCTTGGGTTTTCAGTGTGCGCACATTATCGAAGCCACCGGCGACAAATTTAAAAATTCAGCGCGCGTCTCCCAAGGGGCTGACAAATGGCTCGA
>CAJYIL010000612.1 GCA_913774795.1 Pseudobdellovibrionaceae bacterium | reverse complement strand
CTCTGAAAGAAAAGTTCGGAGCCGATCACGATGGCAGCGGTTTGACCTTTCTTGAAATCGCGGCGGGTACGGGTCGGGCGACACGCTTTGTGAGGCTCGCTTTTCCGAAGGCGAAGATCGTCGCGGTTGATCTCTCAGCGCCTTACTTGAGAAAAGCTCAAGCCGAACTCTCGGAGTTTAACCTTCATGATTTTGTGCAGGCAAACGCTTCGGATTTGCCGTTTAAAGATCAAACTTTCGATGCCGTCTACTCGGTCTTCTTGTTTCACGAACTCCCGCGTGACGAACGGCAGGCTGTCTTGCGCGAAGCACAGCGGGTGTTGAAGCCCGGTGGATTCCACGGACTCGTCGATTCTCTGCAAACTGGTGACGTGCCGGTCTTTGATGAAGCGCTCGAATCTTTTCCCCAGAATTTTCATGAGCCCTTCTACAAGAACTACACGCGATATCCGATTCAAGACGAGCTTCAGGCCGTTGGTGTCACACTTCGAGATGTGAACCTCGGGTTTTTTTCGAAGTGTGCCTGGGGCGAGAAGAGCTGAACTCTTTTGAAGAAGAAGTCGAATCGGGGAGTGAATATGAAGGCCTCTCGACATCTTCCGTGACATCTGAGCTGCGAAGGCCGTGTTGAATCAGTTTCTCCCGAAGGGGGCTGGCACGGCTCCGGGCGGCCTTTCTATAATGGCATTCTGGCACATGGCAGAAGGGGGCCTTATGGAGAAGCCACAAAGCATTGATCCATTACGAATTTTGATTCACGCCGATAATGCCGATCGCGAAGCGGGGATGCATCCTCAATGGCGGGGCGATGGCGATCAAGAGCTCACGCAATTTCCGTTCGGAAAAGAGCACGAGAACGCGCTCACGAATATGAACGGGATGACCGAAATCAATTATCACCTCGAGCGTGTGCTCGACAAAGCGCCTTCGGATTCCACCGCCAATCTTCTCGTTCGCAAAACGAAAGACGGTTTCAAGGCGTTCTTGCACATCCGTTCGGCGAATCAAAAATTTAAGTCGTTCATTAGCGGCCGCCGGTTGATGGATGTGGTTGAGCACACGATACGAGACGTGCGAAGTCAGATCGATGACTGGAAATCGCGGCGCCAGCTCGCGGACGAAAATATTTAAACGCGCCAAAAGCCTAGAACCGGGGCGCTTTCGGCGCCCTGGTGTTCCATTCTTCACAGGCCTAACACGGTGTCGCCAAGATTCGGGCCTGCCTAACTCCGTAACCTACGAATGGGGACCGGAGGCTCAAGGATGAAGAAGCTAAAAGACATCAACTGGAACCAGGTTTATTACTTCTACGAAGTGGCGCGCAAGATGTCGATGAAGGAAGCGGCGGAGGTCACCGGCGTTTCGATTCCGACTGTCAGCGAGCAAATCAAGCGACTCGAGACGTTGCTCGAGACACCGTTGTTCCATCGTCGACCACGTCGCATCGAGCTCACCACGGAAGGTGAGACGTTGTACAAACACGCGCAGCAGATGTTCGAGAGCGGTCTCCGCTTCCTCGACGTCGTCTCGCCCACCGAAATCGGCGGATATCCGGTTCGCATCGGTGTTCAGGAGACATTCTCCAACGGCGCCGCGATGGACTTTCTAATGCGTTATTTCGATGCGTACTCGGATTTCGGAACGGTCAACACGTTCCGCGAATCGAATCCCGATCGACTTCTCGACAAAGTTTACAACGGCGATCTCGATTGGGCGATCTCGCTCGTTCAACCCACTTCCCCGCGAATCGAGTTCGGTAAAGTTGGCTCGACAGAAATCGTCTTCTGCGCGGCCGCCGACAAAATCGAGCAATACAAAAATCGACCGGAGTTGTTCGCCGCTCTTCCGCTCGCGCGAAATCGTTTCGATGATCAGCTCAACAAACTGGTGAGCGATCATTTGCAATCGTCAGACATTTTTGTCGAAGAGACGATCGAGACCGACCACTGGGAGCTCGCGATGAGACTCGTCGAACAAGGGAAGGCCATCACGGCCGTCGCCAAAGGTTTCGGCGGCACCAGCGCGCTCCCGGCCGGCGTAAAGACTTTTGCATTGCACGGCCCGATGATTCTTTCGTTCTATGCTTTCTGGCGTCAGACTTCGTCGCGAATGATTGCGATCCGTAAGCTCGCCGAGCTTCTCGAAAAAGATAATCGCGGCATTCGCCCGAGACCTGCGGGGCCCGCACAGTTGCCGGTCGGCGGCGGAGGTCCTACCGCGTCGGACGACGAGCCGTTGATCGAGCTGCCTCACTAAACTTATTTAGGTTTAACGCGCTGTTAATGGCTGTGAGAACACCTCACAGCCATTTGTTTTTTAAATATCGCCACAAGCGCTTAGCTGAATGGTTTTGTAGGAAACAACATTACGCCTGAGGCACGAACCCACGCTATGTTTTGTCTCGAAACGAACGCCGCTTTTCGCAAGCGATAATAGGTCATGGGGGATTTTAAGGATGATTATGAATGAAGAGCTCAATGTCGCAGGATTGCCGATTTCATTTCCGAAGCCGTCTTCGGGCTCGCAACTTCCAACGCTGGCTGAGTGGAATCAGCGTTATATCGAGTACGTTCTGAATTTCACTAAAGGTAAAAAAACTGCGGCCGCGCGCATCCTCGGGATCAACCGTCGTACGCTCTACCGTCGTAAAAAAGGCAAAGGCGGCATCGCAGATGCAGCGCAAATGCCGATGATGGATGCTTCGCTCCCATCAGCTTCAGTATCGATGCAGTAAGTCTCTTTCCGAAAGCGGCTCCGTAGGCCGGCCAGTCCGGAGTTCCGCTTCGATTTAGAGATCGCAAAAAAAGCCAGGTGAAGACCTGGCTTTTTTGTTTTGTGCGGCTGAATTTTGGGGTTTTGGATTGAGGTCATAAAAAAAGCCAGGCGGTGAGGCCTGGCTTTTTTCGTTTCGCTCGGTCGAGAGGCGATTACTTCAGCTCGCGGTGAACTGTGTGACGACGAAGATTCGGGTTGTACTTCTTCTTCTCGAGACGCTCTGGGTGCGTCTGAGTGTTCTTCGCTGTCGTGTAACGTGAAGGAGACGCGCCTTCTTTGCGAGCTTCTGTGCATTCGAGAGTGATGATTTTTACTTTGCCCTTTTTAGCCATGATCCAGCCGTCCCTTTTCAGTTTGAAGAACCAAAGTTAGTAACACGACACATCTCCCCTGGGAAGGACGAAATTTCCCTCCGTGCTTCTCTCGTGTCGAGAGCCGTGAGTGTGATCGTAAGATATTGAAATCATTTGCGAATAACCTCGTTGAGGCGGCTCTCGAGATGCAGATTGGCGCGTGACGCGAGAAAGCCGCGGTTTTCCAGGCCGGGTTTTCCGTATTTGAGAGGCTGCTCGGTTTGGATGTCGATGACCTTACAGCCGGCCTCTTCGGCGATGATTTGCCCAGCGGCGGTATCCCACTCCATCATGGGGCCGAAGCGCGGGTAGACGTCATACTGACCCTCCGCGAGTCGGCAGAATTTGAGCGCCGACCCGAAGCGATCAACGCTCGCGATTTTAAACACTTGGTAAAGCCGCTGCATGCGGTCTGACGGAATTGAGCGCGAGCCTGCGGCGATGAGATCGTGCGTGTTTGTGCGTGTGTTGTGAATCGCGCCAGCGCGATTGAAAGCGCCGCGGTCCTTCTCGGCCCACCAAAGTTCATCGGTCACGGGTGAGTAAATCACGCCGAGAATCGGCTTTTCATTTTCGATCAGCGCGATGCAAACGCAAAACGTATCGGCGTGCGCAACGAAATCCCGTGTTCCATCGAGAGGGTCAACCAACCAAAATCGGCTGGGCGTCGACGTCGGTAGCAAACCCTCTTCGCTCACGATGAGATCGTTCGAAATTTTAGCGAGGCCTTCAACGATGATTTCGTTCGACGCGAGATCGGCTTGCGTGAGTGGTGAGTCATCTTTTTTGATCGTCACCGACCAGTCGGTGCCGTCGTAAATTCGTTTGATCTCACGCCCGGCCCGCTCGGCCAGTTGCTTAACGTCTTCGATCACGAGAGGGCCTCGATCGTTCGCGCGATGTCTGCGTCGGTATTAAAAGCATGGGCGGAGAGACGAAGGCCCGGAGGTCTGACGGCGTACGAGATTTTGGCGTCGTTGAGACGTTTTGTAATCTCCTCCATCGAGAGCGTCGAATGAGAGGCGTTCACGATCGAGCCGCGAATTTTTTCTCCGTGCGGAGAATGAATCTGAAAGCCTCTGGTTTTAAGACCGCGCGCGAGATTGTTGGCGAGGCGTTCGATTTCGCTCGAGATCATTTGCACGCCTGTCGTGCTCATGAGCTTCAAGGTCTCGCCAAGGCCGACAAGCTCGAGAATTGAGCGACCGCCTGGCTCATATCGCGCAACTCCGCTCGAACGCGGAGTCTTGAGGTCAGAGAGCGCATCGAATCCGCCGAAGCTCATGGCGCCCGCTGCCAGTGGCTCTAATCGATCGACGTGTTCGGGCTTCATCATGAGGTAGCCCAACGAGAGCGGTGAGGTGAGCCACTTGTGAGCGCCGCCGCACGCGAAATCAAGGCCCGAGGAATTAAAGTCGAACGGAAGAAGCCCTGCGCCCTGGATGATGTCGACGCACGTGAGAATTCCGCGAGCTTTTGCAAAAGCGGCGAGTTTCTCGAGATCAAGGATCGCGCCGTTGCGGTACTGCACCCATGACACCGCGATGACTTTGGTTTTTTCGGTGACCACAGCTTCGATGGCTTCGATCGGTGTCGCGAGTTGGGCGGTCGACTTTGCGATTTTCAATTCGCCTTGTGCTCGCTCGGCCGCAAGACGCCAAGGATAAAAATTCGACGGATACTCCTGATCAAAGACGACGATCTCAGAACCTCTCGGGAGCTGAAGCCCGAAGGCAACTTGCGAGATTGCGACCGCACACGTCTGGAAAAAGGCGATCTGATTCGGCTGGGCTCCTAGAAATGCACCGAGGAGTGATCGAGCTTCTTCGCTCTTTTCGACCATTGCTCCGACCGCATGCGCGCCCCCTCTCGCCAAGTTCGCTGCGACTTGGTGAACAGTTTGTTCGGTCTGTGTGGGCCACGGTGCGACGCCGGCATTGTTGAGGTGAATGAGTCCATCTTGGCGTTTATACGCGTCTTTGAAAGCTTGAATCATCGCTTTCGAGATTACGCCTGAACGCGCTTGAACTCGACGACTTTCCTCGTGCAAGATGCATCGCATGAGCGACATCGCCGATTTATCAGGTCTCATCAAAAAGTTTTGTGACGATCGTGACTGGGATCAATTTCACTCGCCAAAAGAAATCGCGATCGCCATGACGATCGAAGCCTCTGAGCTTCTCGATCTCTTTCGATTCAAGTCTGATGACCAGATTCGCTCGCTTCTTGCCGACCCTAGCTCGCGCGAGAAGGTGAGCGACGAACTCGCCGATGTTTTCTACTGGATTCTTCGGTTCGCTGAGCGCGAGGGCTTTGATCTAGCGGCGAGCTTAAAAGCGAAGATGGTCAAGAACGAAGCGAAGTACCCGGTCGAGCGCGCCCGCGGCAGCAACAAGAAGTACAACGAGAGTTGAAACGCGGATTGCCTCCGCTAGCCGGAGGTGGGTCTTTTCCCTGAGATTTTTAAATCTATCTTCCGTTCTTTGCCCGAAATGCCTGGATGGCATTTCGGAA
>CAJYIL010000611.1 GCA_913774795.1 Pseudobdellovibrionaceae bacterium | reverse complement strand
TCGGTCAAGAAGAGCTGGTCGCGTTCTTGCTCGACCGCGGAGCGATCGTAAATAAGAACGCAAACAATCAGGCTGGAGAAACTCCGCTCCACCTCGCCGTGCTTTACCGGGACGAAGACACGGCCGCGCGCGTGGCCGATCGTCTTGTCGCTAACGGAGCTGAGCTCAATGCGCCGCTTAAAGGCGGGCAAACGCCCCTTCATCATGCCGTCGCTCGAGGCGCGAAGCCCGTCGTCGAGACTCTGATCCAAGCAGGCGCTGATCCGATGCTCAAAGATCGCAACGGTCTCTCGCCGATGGATCTCGCAAAACATGACGACGCGTTGAAGGCCATCTTGCGTCAATCGACGAAGCTCGTCTGATCTTGCAAAGCTCCAGGGCTCCTGACAAAGTAATCGTCTATGTCAAAATGCCCATGTGGAACCGGATCAGAATACGCCGCTTGTTGTGAACCTTATCTCGAAGGCAAAGCGAAGCCTGCGACCGCTGAAAAGCTCATGCGTTCGCGCTACACAGCTTTTACGAAAGCCGATGTCGACTACATCGAACACTCGACCGATCAATCGCAACGCAAAAACTTCGATCGCTCGGGAACTCTGGAGTGGGCCAAAGGTTCGAAATGGAAAGGTCTCGAGATCGTCTCGACAAAAGACGGCGGAGAGAACGATACGACGGGCGAAGTCGAATTCATCGCGAACTATTCGTACAATGATGTCGATCAAGCTCATCACGAGCGCGCTGAATTCAAAAAGCGCGGATCAGAATGGTTCTTCGTCGACGGTAAACTCGTTCAAGAGCCTGTTCGTAATGAAAACAAAATCGGCCGAAACGATCCTTGCACATGCGGGAGCGGCAAGAAGTACAAGAAGTGCTGCGGAGCCGCGGCGTGATCACGCGCATCGCTTTGATTGTCTCAGGTCTTGTGGCCTTCGCATCGTCGGCATCAGCCATCGATCGCACCGTTAACGTGAGCGGGCAGTGTTTACGAACGACGATCCCGGATCGTGGTTCGCTCAACATCGTTCCGGAGTTTCAAGACGCCGACATCAAGGTCGCGACCCGCAAAGCCACCGAGTCGTACGAGAAAATCAAAAAGGAAGTGCAGGCTCTTAAGCTCGCTAACCTCGAACTTCAAACAAGCGAGTATTCGGTCAATCAGCAATTTGACTACATCAAAGGCAAATCGGTTTCGCAGGGCTACCGCGCGCGGATGGGTTTAAATGTGATCACGAGCGAAACGGCTCGTCTCGGCGAGGTCATCGCGATCGCGTCCAAAAACAACGTGAAAGACGTCGGCGCACTTTCGACGTTTTTGTCAGATGAGAAATCGCGTGACGAGCGCGAAGCCTGCCTCGAAGAGGCGATTCAACACGCCAGCGCAAAAGCGGCCCGCATGGCCAAAGCAGCGGGCGCACGCTTAGGTAAAATCGTTTCCTTGAACGAAGAGGGCGGCGGCATCGTCGCTCCGCCTCCGCCCATCGCCTTCCGTTCGATGAACATGAAGGCCATGGCAGACGAATCTCAATCGGCACCATCTGTCGATACCGCGACCCAAAAAATCCAGCTCTCTGTGAACGCCGTCTATTTCCTCGAATGATCACGACGTTCGTTTTCGATCTTGGCGGGGTGTTAATCGATTGGAACCCCCGCTATCTCTACCGAAAGCTCTTTCAAGACCCTGCGAAGATGGAGGCCTTTCTCGCCACCGTTACGCAATCCGACTGGAACGCGCAGCTTGATGCGGGTTACCCCTTTAAAAAAGGCGTCGCTGATCTCGTCGCGAAATTTCCTGATCAGGCCGAGATGATCGCGGCTTACCACACACGCTGGAGCGAGATGCTCGGCGGTGCAATCGAAGGCACCGCTCAGATTCTGAAAGGGCTCAAGCCAAACTACCGGCTGCTCGCGCTTTCAAATTGGTCGGCCGAGACATTTCCCTACGCACGCGAGCGTTTCGAATTCTTAAACGACTTCGAGGCGATTCTCGTTTCGGGAGAAGAGAAACTCATCAAGCCCGACCCGAAGTTCTATCAGCTCCTCGAAACTCGACACCGCGTAAACCCCCGCGAATCGGTTTTCATCGACGACGTAGAAAAAAACATCGACGCCGCCCTCAAGCTCGGCTTCAACGCCATCAAATTCGAAAACCCGGATCAACTCCGCAAAGACCTCACAAAGCTCGGCATCAGTCTCGCCTAAAATTCCCAAACATATAAACGTCAAACGTGAACGCGAACATGATCATGAACGCGTCCGTTTAAAACGTCTAAACGTTCGCGCCTACCGCCGACAATTCGCCTTCCGCGGCGTCGCCCGCGCAATCTCCAGCGCCTCCGCCATGTGCGCCTGAAGATCAGCGATGCGATTTGCGTTCGACGGGTGATCGCTCAACCACTCAGGAGGAGAGCCTCCGCTCGCTTTATCCATGTTTTTCCAGAGCTCGACGGCTTGCTGCGGATCGAAGCCGGCGCGAGCCATCAGCTGAAGTCCCATGCGATCGGCTTCGGTCTCTTGCGTACGCGAGTGCGGCATGGCGATGCCGTATTGAGTGCCGAGACCCAAGCCTGCCATCAAAAGCTGATACTTCGGTGTACCCGGAGACGCGAGAACCGAACCTAAGACCGAAAGCCCGCCTTGCTCGAGCAATTGCGCTGAGGCGCGTTCAGCGCCGTGACGAGCGATCACGTGACCGACTTCGTGGCCGAGGACGGCACCCAATTGATCGGCATTCGCAGTGACTTTCAATATGCCCGAAAGAACACCGATCTTGCCGCCCGGTAATGCGAAAGCGTTGACGTTCGGATCGTCGAACACGACCACCTCCCAGTTGCGCTTCTCATCGAGTGCGCCCGTGATCGCGTTCGCGACACATTTCACAAAGGCGTTGTCGGCGGCATTGGTACTGATTTTGTCTTTTTGTTTCATCTCTTCAAATGCTTGCACACCCATTTGATCCATCTGCGAATCGGGGAGTAGCATCAACTGACGTCGACCTTCAGGTGATGTCGCGCACGCAACCAAACCAACAAACCCCAATAGAACAAGCCATTTCATCGAGACGACCTCCGGAATAAACATACATATCTCAAGGGACGCGGCCGAATTCATCAATGAATGTAAACAAGTCGCGGAAAAGAGTGACGAAGCGTCGCGCGCCGACTCTAATGGCACGTGATGGATCAACTGCTTCCCCTTCGCACAAATCGAGTCACTATTGGCGGCCGTTTTTATCAGTACCGCGGAGTCATCCTCCTCGCGGTTCTACTTCTCACGCTTTGGCTGAACATTACGTTTCTGAAGCCGCTCGTGATGGGTTCGATTTTTGCGGTGGTGCTGCATCCATTCATGAATAAGTTTGATCGCTTCGAGCTGGGGAAAAAAATTTCTGACACTTGGCGGGCGGCGATCATCGTCGTCGCCTTCGGGCTTTTGATTCTTATTCCGATCGGCGTTCTTCTTTTCATCGGTGTCCAAGAGGTCATCGAGAAAGTTCAAACGCTCCATATCAGCGATTTCTCAGGCGCCAATGCGATGACGATCGCCGATAAGTTCGGGCTCGGCGGCACTCTCGAGCGCATTCAAGAAATCGTCCCGATCACCGAAGCGCAAATCCAGAGCTACGGCGCAAGAGGTCTACAAGCGGCGGGTGCCTACGGAGCCGCGCTTTTGCAGAATTTAATTACGTCACTGCCGGGAATCGCGTTCTCGAATTTCGTTCTCTTGATCACTCTCTTTTTCATGCTGATCGACGGCCCGCGGATCGTGAACTTCATCCGTTTCAACTCGATCTTCAATCGCGAACAAACCGATCGCCTCATCCACACGGTGGGCTCGCTCTCTAACTCGGTTATCGTGGCGACTCTAGCGACCGGCGCCGTTCAATCGACGATCGTCGCGATCGTTTGTTTTGCGACCGCAACTCCCAACGCGATCTTGTTCACATTCATTACCTTCATCAGCTCGTTTTTGCCGGTTGTCGGTACAGCGCCCGCGATTCTCGTTCTGTCAGCGCAAGCTTTCATTGCCGGCAATAACGGGATCGGGATCCTGTGGCTCTTCATGATCATCGTCGTCGGGTCGTCCGATAACATCGTTCGGCCATACGTGCTCAAGGGCGGATCAGATCTCCACCCGCTGATCGGCTTCGTCGCGGCGTTCGGAGCCCTCGATATGATCGGGTTTTATGGCCTGTTCATTGGTCCTATCGTCGCTGGGCTGTTTTTCACTTTGCTTCCGATGGTGACACGCACGTATCCGCGCGTGCCTCGTTGATCGCTCGCCGCAGGTAGGCTATGCTGGCGGTTCATGAAAAAGACCACCAGCTGCAAGTCCAAAGCAAGTTCTGACAAATACGATCTCGTCGTGATCGGGTCAGGACCGGGTGGTCATCGAGCCGCAGTTCAAGCTTCAAAGCTCGGTAAAAAAGTTCTCATCGTCGAAAAAGATCAGATGGGCGGCGCCTGTCTCCATCTCGGTACAATCCCATCGAAAACTCTCCGTGAACATGCTCTCGCGTCGAAGCACGCCAACTTTACGATTGGCGACATCATGGACAAAACGCACTCGGTGATTGAAGAAGAGCGCCTGATCACCGAAGAGCACTTTCGCCGTAACAAAGTCGAAATGGTTCAAGGGATTGCGTCGTTCGTTGATAAGCACACGATCGAAATCCGCAACCTCGAAACGACGTGCCGGGTGAAAGCCGATGTCATCGTCGTCGCCACCGGCACACGTCCACGTCGACCTACGGATTTGAATTTCGACGACAAAACGCTATTCGATTCAGACTCCATCCTCGGCTTTTCGAAAGAGCTTAAGACGCTCCTTGTTCTCGGAGCGGGAGTCATCGGTTGCGAATACTCGTCGATCTTTGCGCGTATGGGTGTGGCGGTAACGCTCGTCGATTCGAGAAACGAGCTCTTGGGTTCGATTGATCGCGAGATCGTCGACGCCTTGACGAAACAGTTCGAAAAATCAGGCGTCCAACTCAAACTCTCGACCGAGTTTGCCAATCTTTCGTCGGTAGAAAAACGAAACGGCCAGACGGTTGCGTCGGTGGATTTAACGACCGACGGAGAAACAGAATCACGGAACTTTGATGCCGTCTTGTACTGCTTGGGCCGCACGGGAAATCACGAAGCCTTGAATCTCGATGCCATTGGCCTAAAAGCCGACTCTCGTGGTCTCATCGCCGTTAATTCCAACTATCAACCATCGGTCTC
>CAJYIL010000610.1 GCA_913774795.1 Pseudobdellovibrionaceae bacterium | reverse complement strand
TCTTTTCTGAACAGATTCTTCAAATGTTGGAGACCTCGATCGCGTTCGCCGGTTTCAAACGAGTTCTTGGCTGCGCCGTAGAGGGCTTCGGCGTCAAGTCCGAGGTTCGGGTAGCTTTTCAGGATTGTCTCGTAGCGACCGCGCGCGGCCTCATACATCTTCCGCTTGTCGTAGAATTGCGCGATGTACATTTCTTTGCCCGCGAGCATCTTCAAACAGGATTCGCGCTTTTCGCGCGCTTCTTTTGCGTAAGGAGAGTTCGGATAGGAGTTTGCGGTTTCGTCGAAATAGAGAATCGCTTTGTCGGCTAGAGCCAAGTCGCGATCGATCGTCGACGGAAGTTGGTTGTAGTAGCTCAGCGCCAAACGATAAGTGACGTAATCGATTTGCGGGTGCTTCGGGTGGAACTCTTTGAAGAGCTGATAAGCGCCTTGAGCTTCAGGGTACGATTCGCGCTTAAAGTGAAGGTCAGCGATTTTAAGCTCGGCATCGGCCGCGTAACGCGAATACGGGAACTTGTTTTTAACGTCGTTGTACTTCTGGATCGCCTCTTCGAAGCGCTCGTCTTTTTCGAAATCTTCGGCGGATTTGAATGCGCCTTCAGGCGTCGATGTGTCGCGCGTTTCGATAGATGAACATCCCGAAGCGAGGATGAAGGCGAACAACGGTAAGACCGCGAAGAGGCGAAGGAATTTCATGACGGGAACTGTACCGTTTTGCCTCCCGCAAAGTCAAATCGGGCCCCGGTAGGTCCTTACTTTTTGGAAAGGCCGTTACTATTTGGAATTGTTCCGGAAAGTAAGGCCGTTTCCGAAAAGTAAGGACCTACCCTCAGCGGGCTTCGGTGAGGTGACGATAGAAAGTTTGGAAGACGAGTTTAATCGCGCTTGCGATGGGGATCGAAATCATCATGCCTAAGATGCCCATCACCTGAGAGCCGATGATGATCACGATGACCACTGTCACGGGGTGAAGGTTCACGATCTTGGCAACGACGAACGGGATGATGAAGACGATGTCGACGAGCTGGGCGAAGAAGTAAATCGAAGTGATGATGATCAGATTCAAAGACATCGTCGAGGCGATCATTCCGTCTTCGGAGATCAACGCAATCAAGATGGCCGGAACCGCCCCGATTAAAGGGCCCAAGTAAGGAATCAAATTCGTAAGGCCCGCAAACAGAGCGAGAAGGGCGGCATAAGGGAAACCGGTCACCCGAAGACCGACCCAGACGACGATTCCGACAATCGCAGCCTCAAGAAAACGAGCTCTGATGAAGCCGCCCATTTGATCATTCAGCTGGTGTTGAAGATCGAGCGCGATTTCAAAAAGCGAATTTGGCACTAGTGACATGAGTGTTCGCGTGAGCCTGCGCCCATCTTGCAGCATGAAGTACGCAAAGAACGGAGTGAGAATCAAAACTGTGAGTGATCCGCTCACGACCGAGGGAAGAACGTCGGAAACCACGTGGGACTTGCGAATGATCCAGTCGTTGATCGCTTGCGAGAAGTTGATGTTGTAGAGCTTAAAGAAAACCTTAAAGCGTTGTTCTGTTCCGCTCACCAAATTCATCAAGTCCGCTTGATATTTCGGAAGCTGCGAACCCAAAAGCTCGATCTGTTGATTCACCCGCGGGACGATCATGTAGATGCCGAAGGCGATGAGCGCGCCGGTTGCGATAAACGGAATGAGGATCGCGGTTTGTCGCGGAACCCGCTTTCTTTCCAGGAAATCGACGATCGGTGACAACAGGTAATTGGTCACGAAAGCGAGAATGAAAGAGACAAGAAGGTTATCAACCGCGAAGAGAATCACTCCGCAGCCAATCAAAATCGCAAGCACCGACAAAATTTTGAATCGGTTCTCGCGCCTGAGTGACGCTCGAAGTTTGTCGTCCATTTAAACCTGCCGGTCGGTCGGTGGCGGTTCGCGCAGCTCTTTGATCGCGCGTCGGAGTTCTGAAACTTTCTCGGTCGTCTCTTTTAGCCGGCGACCTAGAACCTCAGCGAGCCGAAGCGAAATTTTGATACCGGCTTCTGGATTACGTTCGAGAACCTCCGTGAGATCGGGCTTAAAGAAGCCGATCAACAGGCTCTCGTCGCGAGAAACCGCG
>CAJYIL010000609.1 GCA_913774795.1 Pseudobdellovibrionaceae bacterium | reverse complement strand
CTCTCGAAAGGTGAGTCTTACGCCGACACGGTTATGAACGTCGTCGCGATGAAACCCGACGGCCTCGTCATTCGCTACGGCTCCGACGAGGGATTAGCGGCTCTTCTTCCGACATTGCCTCTTCCGGTTTTCAGCGCGGGCACTGGCATTTTATCTCATCCGACTCAGGCGCTTCTCGATGCCTTCACAATCATGCGCCTCGGGGGCGTTCGTGGTCGCCGCGTTCTTTTGGTCGGCGATGTTCGTCACAGCCGGGTGGCGCGTTCGAACTTCGATGTGCTCACAAAACTCGGGGCGGAGATCGCCATCTGCGGCCCGAAAGAGTGGCTGCCCGCCGAGCCTCGCCGGAACATCCAGATTTTCGCCGATCTCGACGAAGCCACCGCCTGGTGTGACGTCTACATGGGGCTTCGGGTTCAGCACGAGCGTCATGCGAAGTCGCGCGACGTCTCCGACTACAACCGCGAGTTTGGTTTGAACCCGACGCGCCTAAAAATTTTGAAAAAAGATGCGATCATCTTGCATCCTGGGCCTATCAATTTCGGCGTCGAATTCTCGTCCGAAGTGACGAGTGATCCACGAAATAAAGTCTTAGAGCAGGTCTCTAACGGAGTTCTGATTCGCGCAGCCCTGATGGCGCGAACATTTGAGGGCGCAAGCAAATGAATAAAGGCTTCTTGGTTCTCGAATCTGGTGAAGCCTACGAGGGCATTTGGCGAGGAGGAAAACCTCGAGCGGGTGAAGTGGTCTTCAACACTTCACACTCCGGTTACGAAGAGATCGCCACCGATCCATCCTACTTTCACCAAATCATGGTGATGACAGCGCCCATGCAAGGAAACTACGGGGTCGAACGCTCGGCCTGGGAATCTTCGCAGATGTGGATCGACGGATTTGTTTCCACCGAGATGCAGCGCTCTTCGCGTGATTCGTCCTGGAACGACCAGCTCGCGACCGCGGGAATTCCGGTGCTGACGGATTTAGACACTCGCCAAATCGTCATGAAGCTCCGCAAGAATGGGACGCCTTGGGGCGCGCTGGTCCCTGCGAGCTCAACGGACGAAGCACGCTCGATGGCTCGCGTACTTATCGAAGAAAAGCGCAAGCATGATATCGATTGGGTTTACACGGTCACTCGCCGCGACGTCGAAGTTCGCAAAGGTTCGAAAGCGAACGGCCCTCGCGTCGCGATTCTCGATTACGGAGTTAAAGAGAATACCCTTCGCGAGCTTCAGGCCGGAACAAGCGAGATCGCGGTCTTCCCATCGCGCTCGACTGCTAAACAAATCCGCGACTGGAATCCCTCGGGGATCATGCTTTCAAACGGCCCGGGCAACCCCGCCGACGTCAAACAAGCCGTCGAAACGGTTCGCGATCTGATCGGGGAAAAGCCTCTTTTCGGAATTTGTATGGGCAACCAAATTCTGTCGCTGGCACTTGGCGGAAAGACCTACAAGCTCCCGTTCGGTCACCGCGGCGGTAACCATCCGGTGAAAGATCATCTGCTCAATGAGATTTACGTGACGTCGCAGAACCACGGTTACTGCGTCGACGAAAAATCTCTTCCGTCTGAAGTTCGCGTCTCGCACACGAACTTGAATGACGGAACCGTCGAAGGCATCGAGTATGCCGCTAAAAAATGTTTCAGTGTTCAGTACCACCCGGAGAGTCACCCAGGGCCGCACGATGCGCGCCGACTCTTCGATTACTTCTTAGATGGCCTCAGAAAAGA
>CAJYIL010000608.1 GCA_913774795.1 Pseudobdellovibrionaceae bacterium | reverse complement strand
CTCTTCGCATTCATTCAGGACTTCTGAGTTACGAACATAGGGTTCTCCTCATTCAGCAAGCCACGTATCTTGAGCGATTGATGACCGTGCCGCTGATCGTCTGGCACTACATCGAGATCTTCTTCTTCCCGCTTCGCATCAGCCTCGTGACCGATTTCGCGGTTCACGATCTCAACGCCGAACAGTTCTGGCTGCCGTTGATTGGCGTCATCGTCGCAATTGGACTCGCCGTGTGGCTCTACCGGAAGCTTCCGCGCGCGGGCGCTGCAAAACTTCTCGATTGGTCTCGAGTCAGCGTCGAACGCCGCCTCTTTGCGTTCGCGACATGGATTTTGTTTTTGTGGCTCATGCTTCACGGAAGCATTTTGCTCCCTCTCGACGGCACCTACGCCGATCGCTGGTTTTATCTCGCCTGTTTCGCGATGTTGATTTTGCTTTCGTTGGCGATCGCGCGAGTTTCACGCAAAGCGGTTCTCGCGGCGACCGCTGTTTTGTTCGTCGGCTTCTTCGCGAGAAGCTTCGTTCGCCTGCAGGACTGGGCGGTTCCGTTCGAACTTTACAAGCGCGAGTACGCACAACGGCCATTCGACGCGTTGATGGCGAACAACGTTGGCTTCGAGTTGTTTCACAAAGGTGAGTACATCGAGGCGGAGAAACTTTTTGAGATCGCGACGAAAAACAATCCGGTTTGGGACGTCGCCTGGAATAACTTAGGTGCCACCGCGCAACGCCAAGGCAAATACGACCGCGCGCTCGAGCTCTACGGAAAATCAGTGAGTCTCGGAACGTACTATCTCGCCTACGAGAATTACGCCGCGTTGTTGTGCGCAAAAGCCATTGATCAAAACTGCCGTGATTTTCTTAAGAAAGCGCTCGCGATCTTGCCGCAAAATCCGCGGCTCCAGGAAATCGATCGCGTCGTGAACCAGCGCTAAAACGCAAAAAGGCTCACCAGTGATGGCGAGCCTTTTTCGAAACGAATCCGCTTTCCGAGAAGTAAGGGCCTTTCCGAAAAGTAAGGACCTACCTTCGGTACCCTCGGTTTAGCGAGCGTAGCGCTTTTGAACGCTCTCGCGAATCTCTGCGCCCTCGATCGAGAGGCGAGTCCATGGAATTGCGAGAAGACGGTCTGACTCGATTTGCTCTTCGGTCTCTTCGCAGATTCCGTACGTGCCGTTTTCGATGCGGCTCAAAGCAAGCTCGATTTCAAGGAGTTGCGAACGAAGACGCTCATGCATTGAGAGAGTCTCGGCTTCAGCGAGGACGCGAACCGTTTGATCCGCTTCGTCTCCGCCTTTGTCTTCAAAGTGAAGCTCTTGGCGGGCATCGCGAACTCGGTTCAATAAATCCGTTTTCGCGCTAATGAGCCGGCGTTTGCATTCAGCGACCAGCTTCGTTTCTGTCGTCCCCATGAAGTACTTCCCCCCTAGTAAACCTAGATGTAATCCCCATTACGCAGTGCCAAATTGGAACTGGTATATCTAGCCACAAGCCATTCTTTAAAGGCAAGCGGAATTTCTTAAATTCCCTTACAGCAAATAAGTGCACGATTACAGGCACTAATTTCGTTTAGGAACAAGACATTCACCACCTTCGCCGGAGACTCTGACACGAAATGGGTGAATTCTTAAATCAGGATTGTGTGGAGAATTGTTAGCATTCGCGGCTCACCGAATCAGCAGCTCGCCTCAGAAGGCGATGACGGTCTTCGTAACAGGCGTCCACACCTGAGTTTCGGCGATCCAATACTCAGTTTTGTGATCGTCTTGCACCTTCAGCCATCCACCTTCGCGATCGATTTTCTTAAACGGCGTGTAGCGATCGACGAACTCAGGTTCAGACGCGGGTGAACGGAGCGAAGGCCCTCGGCGCAAGCGCGCTTGTTTCATCTTTACGACCGCACATCCGAATTTTTGCGTGAGCGCGCGCGCGATGACCCAATGAGTTTGGTTATCGAGGTCTTTCACTTGCGCCCACCCGTTTTTCTCCGCCGTTTTCATGAACGGCATGTACTGCCCCACGGCCCACGTCACAGGAAAATTCGTACCGGGCCCTTTACGGAGTTGCGCGTTCTTTGCGAGAACACAGACCGCTTGAGCACCCGCGTGAGATGTCAGGAAAAGAAATGAGAGCGCGAGAAATATCCGAGTCATTAGCTCAACGGTAGCAAACGCTTGCGAGCAACGGTACTGGCGCTTCGGGGTGTTTGATGAACTCGGGACGATAGTCGAGCTTCGAAAGTGCTCTAATCCTTCTTGGTCGGAGTGACGTCGATGACGTCACCATTGGCCTGCGAATCAATTTCCAAAGGTGAAACGTCACGCATGGGCTGAGCTGGACCTTGCGGAGGCCATTGTCCAAATCCCGCAGCGAAACCTGAGCCTGCACTTGTGAATCTGACAGCTCCTTGACGGAGCATGTTCTGGAATTTGCGCTTGAGAACTTTCGCCGCTAAGTGACGAGTGCCCGGCAGGAGAAGCGCGAGTCCAACGACGTCCGATAAGAAGCCCGGAAATGCGAAGAACGCACCCGAAGCGAAAATGAGAAGCGAGTGCACAACGGAATCAGCAGGGAGCTGCCCTTGCGTCAGCTGCTTTTGCATATTGCGCATGAGAAAAAGGCCTTGTGTGCGGATGAGTCCGATTCCGAGAACCATCATCGCGAGCAAGTAGAAAAAGGTATTCGCGAGCCCGATCTTCGCGCCGACTTTGATCAGAAGATAAATTTCGACGATCGGAAAAAGAACGAAAAGAAGTGCCATGTTTACAACTCCAGCGTGCAGACGACCGGGCAATGATCAGAGCCTTCGACCGAGTCGAGAATCTGCGCGTCTTTGACGTGCGGAAGAAGGTTTTTCGTCACGCAGATGTAATCGATCCTCCACCCGCGATTCACGGCACGAGCTCGTTGTTGCATCGACCACCACGTGAAACGCTGTTTCTCGTTTGGGTGAAAGTGACGGAAGGTATCGATAAATCCGAGAGCGAGGAAGCTATCGAACCACGATCTCTCCTCCGGCAAAAAGCCTGACTCTGTCGAGAGACCGACCGGATCATAAACGTCGATCTCTTTGTGCGCGACGTTGTAATCACCGACGACAATAATCGGTTCACCGGCGTCGACGAGCGGCTTTAGGTGGTTGTTTAACTCGACCAAGAACTTTTGTTTAAAATCGTGGCGCTCTTGGCCCGAACCGCCGTTCGGAAAATAGATGTTGTAGAGCCTGAAATTGGGATATCTCGTAATGACGATTCGACCCTCGGAGTCGTACTCATGCAGACCAAAACCCGGAGCCGATTCGAGAGGCGCTTCTTTCCAGAAAGTCGCCACACCCGAATAACCTTTGCGCACGGCTGATGACCACAAGCTCTCGCGGCCAGCGGCATTGACGAGAGCCGGTTCGCACTGCTCACGGTGCGCCTTGGTCTCTTGAAGACAGAGCAAATCTGGATTTTCGCGCTCGATAAATTCGATTAGCCCTTTTTTGTAGGCTGCTCGAATACCATTCACATTCCACGTAATGATCTTCATACGTTAGCTGCGCCTTCGGCTTCGCCCCTTCGGAGTGTCTCACTCATCCCGGCCACCTTGCCGCCTCTCTGTTTCCGTGGCAACACTGAAGGTGATGTCTGACCTTCACGACACATTTCATCGCGAGTTTACAAAGGCTTGCGCGAGTGACTTTCCAGAGACCGATGCGCGTTATCCGTTTCGCGAGCGCATCGCTCCGACGCTTGTCTCTCCGCACGTGCTTGAACTCCCGCGCTCACTCGCCGATGAAGCGTCTCGCATCGTCGAAGCGTTCTTTGCCTTGCGGCAGTCGTCGGCGTGGCAAAAGCATGCGGTCACCCAAAAGCCTCCCTTGCAAGATCCCGGCAACACATCGGCTTTGATGTCTTATGATTTTCACGTCGACGCCGTTGGGGCGCTTCGTCTGATCGAGATCAACACGAACGCGTCCCTGTCTTTGGTTGTCGATGAACTCGAGCGCTTTCATTCGCTGCATAACCCGTTCTCACCAGACTTTCGAGAAGAGATCCTCGAGACGTTCGCGCGTGAATTCAAAGACTCACACGCGGCCGATCGCCCTTTGCAGCACATCGCTATCGTCGACGTTGAGCCGGCGAAGCAGCGCCTCTTCATCGAGTTTGCGATGTACCAAGAGCTCTTCAAGCGCCGCGGATGGAAAACCGATTTCTATGATCCTACTGAGCTTCGCTGTGACGGTGGGATTCTTCAATCGCCAACAGGTCCGATCGATCTCGTCTACAACCGCGATACTGATTTCTATTTCACCGCAGAGGCGAGCGCGCCGTTGCGAGAAGCCATGAACAGCAACTGCGCGGCGATTTCACCGCATCCGTATGAATATCGTTTGCTCGCCGATAAAGATCGCCTGCTCGAACTCTCGTCGTCGAATGACTGGCCGGTTTCGGCTGAGCATCGCGCGGTTATCGAGCACACCCTGATCCGTACGATCGAAGTTTCCTCGATGGATCCTGCCACGCTCTGGTCGGAGCGCAAGCGTTGGTTCTTCAAGCCGCGTCGCTCGCACGGCGGTAAAGCGGTTTACCGCGGCTCTTCGATGTCTCGAGGAACATTCGATTCGATTCTCGCGGGCGATTATCTCGCGCAAGAAATGGTTCCGCCTCCCGTTGTTTCGTTCGCGGGTGAAGACGAGCCCTTGAAATACGATCTTCGCTTTTACGTTTACCGAGACCGCGTTCAACTTGCGTGCGCGCGTTTGTACCGCGGACAAATGACGAACGCGCAATCGCTCGGCGGCGGCGCTGCCGCAATCCGCTGGATCTGATCGGTAAACACATTTTTGTTAGTCCTTCGCCTAGCGACCTAGACTGAAACACGACTTCTCTCTAGGGTTTTGAGCCTATTTCCGCTTTAGTTGTTCTCGCGAATTCCGATCTCTTTATGGGACAATGATCCCAGGAGAGAAATGTCTAAACGTCTTGCGACACTTAAAGAGGCTTACGATTCGTTCGACCTCATCGATGGCCGTCACCCATGGCAACAACAGATGCCAGAAGGCTTCGTCGGTTATCCGGTTCGCAATTTGAAAGTCGGCAAAGTCGCTTACTTCAACTTCGCGCTTGCGCGTGAAATGGGCCTTCTCCCCGCCTCTCATGCCGATGAAATGACTCCCGCTTTGGCGGAGAAAATTCTCGAGACATGCAACATCCAAATCATCAACGAGTGGGATCAAGCGAACGTCTACAAAGGTCCGCAGAAACCTCATTCGTACATGGCGACTCGCTACCTTCAACTCCAGCACGCGAACAAGCAGGGAAAAACCTCGGGCGACGGCCGCGGCGTCTGGAACGGCACTTACCGTTTCAAAGGCACGACATGGGATATCTCTTCGCGCGGAACCGGCGTGACATGTTTGTCGCCAGGCTCGGTCGAGGCCGGCCAACCGCTTCGCACAGGCGCGGCGGAATTCGGCTATGGGTGCGGTCTTGCCGACACAACTGAGCTCATTGGTTCGGCAATCATGTCAGAGATCTTTCATTTGAATGGACTCGGAACAGAGCGCGTTCTCACGGTCATCGATCTTGGCAAAGGATGCGGCATCGGTGTTCGTGCAGCTCCGAACCTTATCCGCCCGGCCCACTTGTTTTTGTATTTGAAGCAAGGTCGTCAAGATTCACTGAAACGCGGATGCGATTACTTGATTCAGCGCCAAGTCGAGAATGGCGAATGGAAGATCGATCTTCGTTCTCCAGATCGCTATACGAAGATGCTTCGTGAAATTTCATTAAGCTTCGCGCGGTTCGCGGCTTACCTCGAGCGCAATTACATCTTCGCGTGGCTCGATTGGGATGGCGATAACGTTCTCGCCAACGCCGGCATCATTGATTACGGCTCGATTCGCCAATTTGGTTTACGACACGATCAATATCGCTACGACGACGTTCAACGCTTTTCGACGAACTTGAACGAACAGCGAGGCAAAGCCCGTCAGACCGTTCAAGTCTTCGCGCAGCTCGTTGCGTTCTTGGAAACTGGCAAGCGCCGCGCGATCGAAGACTTCGAAAACTGCACGGCGGTTCGCGATTTCGATCGGGAGTTCGACTGCGAGATTCGCCGCGTGTTCTTGAAGCAATGCGGATTCGACGACGCGCAAATCGAAGCGTTGAGCGCCCGCCGCTCTGAGGTCGAGAAGCTCTACTCGTCTTTCCTCGTACTCGAGAAAACGAAAACGCAAGCACCGATGAAGAAAGTGCCTGACGGCGTGAATCGACCGGCGGTCTTCAACATGCGGGCGGTTTTGCGCGAGCTCCCGAGTTTAGTTCGCAACGAAGGTGATTGGACATCTCCTTCTGCGCAGACGCTGCTTGATCTCATGAGCACGTCGTACGCGAAAAAAGTCGACAAACGCTTGCGCGGGAAATTGCGCGAACGCATCGACGCGTTTTTAAAAGCTTATGTTGCAGCGATGAAGCTCGCGTGCGGTCAACGTACCGATGTTTCGGTTCGCGCGATTGCTTCGCGCGCGGCGGACATGAATCGCGCCGGCCGCATCACCGGTAATGGTGCTGAGTTCGTCGTCGAAGCGGTGATGAACGCGCGACGCCGCGGCCTCACGTTTGCGGATATCCAAAAAGGCATCGAGCTCTTCGTTCAAAGCCAGTCACCGACTCTCACGCGCTCTTCACGCAAGTCGACTCCGGCCGATTTGTCTTCGGCCGCCGGCCGCCTCTTCCAAGAGCTCTCAGCGATCACGATGGACTGGGAAGAGGATATTTAAGGCCCGTCCTGGCTCAAACCCATTAGCGCGCAGCGCCACTTGAGTTAAAGCCCCACCGTTGCTACAACTTTTCCCATGATTATTGTCACGGGTGCGAACGGGTTTATCGGCAGTGCGCTGGTTTGGGAATTGAACCAAGCGGGACGCAAAGACATCATTTGTGTCGACACTGTGCCGCCCTCGGAGCGACCTGAGCCGCTCAAGAATCGCAGCTACGCGCGCTTCCTCAAAAAAGACGAGATCTGGGATTTCCTTGCGACCCACGATGCGCGCAAACACGTCGAAGCGATTCTGCACATGGGTGCGTGTTCGTCGACGACTGAACTTAACGTCGACTTCTTAAACGAGAACAACGTTGAGTACACGAGACGCCTTTGGGACTGGTGCGCCGGCAACAGCAAAACCTACATCTACGCATCGTCGGCCGCGGTTTATGGTGACGGAGAAAAAGGATTCGACGACGCGACGGCGCCGAAAGAGTTCAAGCCGCTCAATCCTTATGGAGAATCGAAGGCGGCCTTCGATCGCTGGGCGGTCGAACAGACGAAGACCCCGCCTTTATGGGTGGGCTTAAGATTTTTCAACGTCTACGGACCAAACGAGTATCACAAAGGCCACATGTCATCGGTGGTCTTTAAGGCGTTCAACGAGATCGGCCAAACAGGTCAACTCAAACTGTTTAAGTCGCACAACACCAAGTACGAAGACGGAAAACAGTTGAGAGACTTCGTTTACGTG
The DNA here is from genome assembly GCA_913774795.1 of Pseudobdellovibrionaceae bacterium. Classification (GTDB taxonomy): domain Bacteria; phylum Bdellovibrionota; class Bdellovibrionia; order Bdellovibrionales; family JAMPXM01; genus CAJYOV01. The sequence goes on along the minus strand of CAJYIL010000608.1, from coordinate 413 downwards.
AAAGACATCACGCGCTGGATCCTCGAACTCATGACGAAGCCGAACATGAAGAGCGGCATCTACAACATGGGTTTCGGAGACGCACGCACTTGGCTCGATCTTGCACAAGCGACATTCAAGTCTGTCGAGAAGCCGTTGAAAATCGACTGGATCGAAATTCCTGAAGTCTTAAGAGCTCGCTACCAATACTACACACAAGCGAAGATCGACCGGCTTCTAAATCTCGGTCTCAGCAAACCTCAGTGGCCCCTCGAACGCGGAGTCGAAGACTACGTGACGAATTACCTGAAGAAAGGGGCCGCGGGCGGCGATCCGACGCTCGCGTAACCGATCATGCGCTTACCCGCTCACCTTCAGCGTTACATCGTCGAACAAGATTACGGTCGCTACACGCCCGTCGATCAAGCGGTCTG
>CAJYIL010000607.1 GCA_913774795.1 Pseudobdellovibrionaceae bacterium | reverse complement strand
CGCCATGACCGACGATGATGCGAATGTCTTCGGCGCCGGCACCCTTCACCGCGTCGATCACCTTTTTAATGATCGGAGACCCGGCGACCGGATGCAGGACTTTAGGCAAGGGACTCTTCATCCGCGTGCCTTTGCCGGCCGCGAGAATGATCACAGAGAGAGGGGGCGATTCTGTTTTGCTCATTGGAACTCACGGTACCGTTCTCTCGACAAGAGGGCAAGACAGCCTTACTCTGAACGGGATCATGCCGAACGACGCACAACGCCCGATCCTTCATCTTCCCATTTGGAAAAAAACGACTCTCGGAACTCCGATCGAGCTCTTCGCGTCGTCGTCGCTCGAGCACCTTCGACAAGAAAAACCGATTTTGTTAATGGGCGGAGTGCACGGCGATGAACCCGAAGGTGTCAGGCTCGCAACCGACACGCTGTCGTGGCTCAAAAGCAACACGAGTAGCGGAAAAACAATCTGCCCTTGGATCGTCATTCCTTGCTTGAACGTTGACGGCTTCGCGAAAAAAACGCGCGTCAACGGTCGGGGTGTCGATCTCAACCGCAACTATCCCGCCAAGGATTGGTCTTCGGAGGCTCGCGCTGAACGCTACTCCCCGGGCCCGTCGGCCGCGAGCGAGGTCGAAGTGCAAGCCGTTGTCGAACTCGTTGAATCGGTCAAACCTCGATTGATCATTCACTGTCACTCCTGGAAACCGTGCGTAGTCGGAGTGGGCTCGAAGATCGATACCGATCGTCTGTCACGCTCATCAGGCTATGCAGGAAGCGAAGATATCGGATACCCAACGCCGGGAAGTCTTTCGAGCTTTGGATGGTTCGATCACAAAGTGCCCGTGATCTGCATCGAAGAAGACGACACGTTAAAAGATTACGACACGATCTGGCCGCGCTTTCGCGGCGGCATGATCGAGATCTTCGAAGACCTGTCGCTCCGAGGACAGACGCGATGACCTTCGCCCATCTCGTATTCGATCTCGACGACACTCTCCTCGATACGTACGGACAACTTCTACCAAAGGCGTCGCAAGAGGCTTGCGAGAAGATGATCCAGGTGGGACTGGCGACCGATCTTCGAAGCTGCCTCATGGCACGAGATGAAATCGCGCAAACTCCGGGCCGACGCCATTTGTTCGAATCCATCGTGCAAAGATTCGGAACGACAGGCACGTCAGCGGATGAAGTGGCCGATGCCGGATTCAAAGCTTTCTATGACCGCAAAGTCGAAACGACGATTTCGCTCTTTCCCGGACTTCGCGAAACACTTCATGACTTGCGAAACAAATACGGTTTGCATCTCGTCACGGCTGGGCATCCCGAGACTCAAGAAGCGAAACTCCAGATTTTGAAAATGCGTGAGCTGTTCGATTCAATGACGATCGTGAACACCTTCGCCAACGAAACGAAACGTCAGGCTTTCGAAAAAATCGCGGCCCGAACCGAAAAGCCCGCCGCTCGGCACCTGAGTATCGGCAACCGTCTCGACACCGACATCGCGCCCGCCAAAGAAATCGGCTGGACAACGTGTTGGGTTCGCTATGGCGAATACGCCAAATCGACTCCGCTCTCGCCGACCGAAAAACCCGACTTCACCATCTCGAAAATCACGGAATTGATTCGGGCATGTCGGCTTTAAGATCGAGCGTCCTTATTTTGGCGCATCCGAACCCGAAGGCCGTCGCCTTCGGAGCCGACTTCGCGTCGAATGCCGAGGAAGCCCGTCGAGCGATCGAGGCCTCAAGGTATCCGGTTCTCGTTCTTCCGAGCTCGAGCGAAACAGCCGCCGACATGCAGTCGATGATGGAGTTGGTCAACCGCGTATCGCCCCTCTCTCAGCGCGTGATCATCCAAAACGACACGCCCGCGGAGTCGCTTCGCGGGCTCATCAACACCGGAAGCGTTTTTCGCATTCTAACTTCTTTCGACGATCCGAAATTCGAGATCACAATCCGTGAAGCTTTAGAGGAACACTCGCTTCTCCAACAGAACGCGAAACTCATTCAGCTCGTAAATGAACAAAACGAAAAGCTTAAGAATCTTTCGACCGAGCTAGAAGAAAAAGTCGAGCAGCGAAAAAAATCGCTCGAAGAGGCCAAGGAGAAGCTGCTCGTTACCAACGACCGCGTCGAGGCGCTCCATCGTGCGCTCGTGGCCATTCACCAAGCGACGAGCATTGGTGAAATGGAACGCCTCGTGAACGACGCTTTGAAAGGTGCGCTCGGCCTCTCCTGGACACGCGTCGTCTTCCAGTCGCAAACGCGTATCCCCGTTCTCGATTCACTCGATCAACTTGCACGAAATGTGTTCGCCGTCCACGGCGCACCTTTGATGCGCGGGAAAGATACGCTGGGGCAGATTTACTTCGCTCGGCCAAGTGAATCTCCGTTCACTCGAGACGAGAACGGGTTCTTAGGTCAGGTCGCTGATGCCGTTTCACTGGCAATCGACCGACTGACGAAGCTTGAGCAGTCTGAAAATCTTAAACATCAATGGGAAGCCACCTTCGATGCGGTTCTCGAACCTGTCTCGTTGATCACGCAAGACTTTACGGTCGTAAGAATCAATCGCACCTTCGCCGCACGATCAGGCGCCGAACCCGAAAAAATCATCGGCCGGAAGTGTTACGAAGCTCTTTTCGGACGCACTTCGCCTTGTGAAAACTGCGCTTTGATTTCGAAAACGGCGCGCACAAAGCGTGGCGTCGACTTTCGGCTGAAGCCCGCTCGCACGGCGGGCGGTCAGAACGTGATCTATGATGTGTTCTCGCAGCATATTGAGCAGCAACTTCCGTTTAAGCACGATAACGCCGAACTCTTCGTGAATATGTATCTCGATGCGACCGAGCAGCTTCGCGTGGAGAGACAGATCGTCGACTCTGCAAAGATGGCCGAGCTGGGAACGATCGGTTCGTCGATCGCGCACGAGCTCAACAACCCGCTCGGCGGAATGCTTTCGTTTCTTCAGTTGATTAAGATGGATCTAAAAGGCGACGAGCCGTGGTTCCCCGACATTGATGAGATGGAAAAAGGCGCCCGCCGCTGTCGCGACATCGTTCAGAACTTGCTCGGCTTCACTCGCAAATCGTCAACCGAAGATACGATCGAGAACCTTGATCTCCGGGATGTTGTCGAACAAGCCGTCAAAATCACCGAACTGCAAACTCGTGCGACGGGCGTGAGACTGACTCAAGAGATTCCCGAGCAAAGAATTGAAGTGCGCGGTCACTTCAATGCGCTCGCGCAAACGTTCCGGGGGTTCTTACAGAACGCTCAGGACGCCATCCGTGATCGCCATGTCGCGGGCGAAAAATTTGTCGGAGAAATTCACGTCAAAATGACGCTGGCCAATGGTTGGAGTGTGGTTGAAATCCACGACAACGGCCAGGGTTTTGACGGCGACACAGAGGCCGTTGGTGAAGATCTTGTTAACCATCCCGGCCTTGGTCTGAGCGTCAGTAGCGAGATCATTCGCGATCACGGCGGAAGGCTGGAGATCCGCTCTACGAAGGGCTTAGGCACCACGGCAATTATTTCCCTGCCCCGTCCAGTTTTCGACGTGTGAGCCAGGATTTTGACGCAGAAATTTGACAGTTTCATTCACCGTTCCGCACACTGAATGAGTCACCAGTATGGCGACTGTTTCCCCCGCGAACTTTCCAGGAAGGAATGTTGATGCAAGCTCCTAGCCGCATCTTGATCGTAGACGACGAATCGAGTCTGAGAACGGCCCTGTTCCGCGTTCTCGACCGTCAAGGATTCCAAGTCATCACCGCAAATTGCAAACGTGAAGCCGAAGCCCTCGCTTCAACCGATCAAGCACTCGATCTTGCCATCGTCGATCTCCGTTTACCCGATGGCGACGGCATCGAGTTGATGCAACACCTGAAAATCGCGCACCCAAACATTCAGGTCGTCGTCATGACTGGCCACGGTTCCATCGAATTAGCGGTGAAAGCGACCCAACACGGCGCTTTTCACTTCGTCACGAAGCCTTTCAATATGGAAGAGCTTTTGTCGATCGTTTCACGCGCACTCTCGCACAAGACGCTTCAGCAAGAAAATCACCAGCTGCGCTCGGCACTTCATAAGAAGTACCGCTTCGACAACATCGTTGGTTCGAGCGAAGAAATTCGCAAAGTTCTCGGCATGGTCGAGCGAGTCGCCGATTCTGATTCGACCGTTTTGGTGACCGGCGAATCAGGGACCGGTAAAGAGCTAATCGCAAAAGCGATTCACTACAATTCTCCGCGCGCATCGAAGCCGTTCATCCCGATCAATTGCGGCGCGATCCCGGCGGAACTTTTAGAATCTGAACTTTTCGGCCACGTCAAAGGCGCCTTTACGGGTGCGATCGCGAACAGAGTGGGGCGATTTGAAATGGCGAGCGGAGGAACTCTGTTCCTCGACGAAATCGGCGAGCTCTCGCTGAACCTTCAAGTCAAACTTCTGCGCGTTCTTCAGGAGCGTCGCTTCGAGCCCGTCGGCTCTGCAAAAACACAGGAAGCCGATGTTCGCATCATCGCAGCGACGAACGTCGACCTCGCGAAGGCCGTGAAAAACGGTCAATTCCGCGAAGATCTGTTCTATCGCTTGCACGTCATTCCGATCGGGATTCCTTCTTTGAAGGAGCGTAGATCCGATATCCCTCTGCTTCTTCACCATTTCGTTCAGCATTTTAATTCGACAAAGAATCGTGGACTCACGGGCTTCTCGCCGGATGCTCTCGAAGCGCTCTACCATTACCCATGGCCAGGCAACATCCGTGAACTCGAGAACCTCGTCGAGCGCCTCGCGATTCTTAAAGGCAACGGCCAAGTCGAAGTCGCCGATTTGCCTGAGCACTACCGCGCTTCTCGTTCGGATTCGTTGTTCGGTCCAGGTGAAACGGCTGTGGAAATTCCCGATGCCGGTGTGGATTTCAATACGGCCGTCGACAATTACGAAAACCTTTTGATCCTTCAGGCTCTCGAGAAAACAGGTTGGAATCGAAATCAAGCGGCGGCGTTGTTGAAGCTCAACCGCACGACACTGGTAGAGAAGATCAAGAAAAAGGGCTTGCGCCCGCCGCCTGAAGCATCCGCATAAAAACAAAAAAGTCCACTCCTTTAAAGAGTGGGCTTTTTTGTTTTACCGCAACTTCAGATTTTGGCCGCAACACAGACAGTATTGCAGTCGGTTTTTTCGGTACTCCGCGTGTTTTTGCGGGCTGCAAGGAAGCCGCACGTTCGCATTTAGAACAACTCCGCAACTTGGACAGAATTTAACGGTGGCCGACGCTCGACCATGGTTCATGTTCGTGCAACGTTCGCTCATCGAGACGTCGCGTTCCGCGACTTCACTTGACGGCCATCTTCGCAGACTGAAAGCGTTTGTCCCCGAAAACGTTGATTGTTGAATCTCATCACGCAATCGCGAGCTTGATCTTCTGTCGCCATCTCGACGTAAGCCGTTTTCATCCCGTGCTCGGTGGCGAGTCGAATCGTGTGAACATCGCCGACTGAAGTGAGAAAATCTTGGACCGTCGAGCGATCAGCTTCCTCGGGCAAATTCCGGATCCGGATCTTAGAATTCATCTGACCTCCAAACATCAGTGTACCAGAAAACCAGCTCTGGCACTACTTCTGCGGCCACATCAGCGGTGCTCGATCTGGATGATTTATATCTTTAGGTGATCGGTCCGTCGCGTGCTAGTTTGGCCTCAGTTTTACGTCTGTATTCTGAGTCACTGACATTTCGTCTCTGTCCTCCGAAGCGACTCCCGCCTTTAGGAGGTTTTAAATGGGAAAGAAACTTTACGTCGGCAATCTGCCGTTCACTGCAACTGACGCCACTCTCGGTGACGCGTTCGCCGAATTCGGTTCGGTCACTTCGGTGAAAATCATCATGGACCGTGACTCAGGTCGCTCAAAAGGCTTCGGCTTTGTCGAGATGTCGTCAGACGAAGAAGCATCGAATGCAATTTCGAAATTGAACGGCGCGCCTTGGGAAGGTCGTAACATGACGGTCAACGAAGCGCGTCCGATGGAGCCTCGCCAAGGTGGCGGGCGTGGATTCGGCGGCGGTGGTCGCAGCGACCGCGGTGGCTGGTAACGCTACATCCCCGCTGAGCTCGCAATCGAGCTCTCATCCGAACTAACTTAAAAAGCCCACTCGCGAGAGTGGGCTTTTTTGTTTATAAACATATTTTTATGATTTTCTGCGGTCCAGGACAACTTCAAGAAGTCTCCAAAAAACCGTCTAAAGTTCTGACACCTGTCAATTTCGACGCATCTTTATCGTCACAATCTCAAGCGCCATCAACAACTTACAGCCGCTCTGGCTGGCCCCGACCTTGCTCTTTCTATCATCAGCGATCTTACACGACATGACCCTACAAGGATGTAGGGGTGTCCCCTTTAAATGATAGGATGAACGTGCGCGGATCGACCTTTTTTTGCGGAATTGCGATGTGCCTAGCGAGCGCTTTTTCAAGCGCTGCGAAAGCCTCCGTTTATTCCGCGAAAATTCGTCCGATGCAGCTCAATCTCGAGCCCCTTGATTATTCGCGGGGCCTCGATCTTTCAATCATCAAGCCCGTGCATTCGACACGAGGGATTCACTATCAAGATATCGCCAACGTCATCCCTCTCGATCTTGATCCGAACGATCAGCAGGGTGTGGGTCGTCGCATTCTGAACAACACCGTCAATCGCGCGATCAACTCCGACTCCATTCGCAACAGCTCGATCGGTCGAACGGCGGCCTCTGTTCAAAACTCCATGCAAGGCGGAGTTTCGCTCGGTTCACGCGAGCCCAATTCCGTGCAACACGAATTCCGCGTCGCGGCCGACCCGATGCAAGTCCAAGCGCGGATTAACTACTCCGGTTTGACCAATGCTCAGTTAAGCTATCGGGCAGCCGAATCTAAAATGGATTTTGAATGGCGTGAGCCCGTCTCCGCAATTGACACCGACCTCGTCTTCAACCACGTTCATGTTCCCGGCGAACAACGCGACCTCATGAGTCTTCGCTGGTCGTGGTGAGTAATGAACAAGTTCCTTGATGATCTGAATAGGCTCGGTATCGCCGTGTTCGTGAAAACGACCGACGGTACCTATGAAGCCATGAATCACGCGGGCGCCGAGGCCCTCGGCATGACCGCGTCGTCCGTCGTGGGCCTGAATGACTTCGATCTCTTCGATGAGCAAAGTGCTCGCCTGATGCAAGAGCGCGACGCGCGCATTCGCGGTTCAGACGAAATCTCTAACTTTCAATCCGTGGTGCGCACCCACACTCAGTGGATGCGATTTCATTCCTGTAAGTTTGGCATCGGAGACACCAAACGAAAACTTATCGGGCTCTCTCGGCGAATCGACGGCGCTAAAGATCAGGGAGTTGAGAAACTCATTTTTCAATCCGCGCGCATCATTCAACAAAGCCCAGAGATGTTTTTTCAGTTAATTGAAGACGGTCACGAAGCCTTCAAACATCGTCCGACCTGGCGCGAAAGTTAATTACCGCAGCTGTTTGCGGCCGATATCTCTTCTGAAGAAGAGCGATTCTGACTGTACCGTGCCGGCACTCTCGTAGGCAGCCTCGATCGCGTCTCGGAGTGTGGCGCCAAGACCGATGGCATTGAGAACGCGGCCACCGTTCGTCGACCACTCGTCGCCACTCCGTCGAGTCCCCGCATGCAAGAGATAGCGCCGTTGCTCGTTTGATTGTTGCAAACGAACCCACGCACCTTTCACCGGAGAATCTGGGTAACCCTGTGCCGCTAGAACTACACACGCCGACGAAAGGGGTTTCCAGCGCAGGTTTGCGACTTCACCGCGCGAGAGGCGTGTCAGCACATCTCCCCACTCGCCGTCGAGTAACGGTAAAAGTGCCTGAGTTTCAGGGTCACCAAAGCGCGTGTTGTATTCGAGCACGGATGGGCCTTCAGGAGTCATCATGAGCCCGATGAACAAAACGCCGTTGAACGTGTAGCCGCGGCGACCGATCTCGGCGACTGATGGCACAACAACCCGGCGGAGAATCTCTTCGTGAATGTCAGGCGCAAGAGGGACTGGAGCGACGACTCCCATCCCGCCGGTGTTGGGGCCGCGATCGTCATCGAGGAGTCGCTTGTGATCCTGCGCCAATGGGAGCGAAGCGTAGTCGCGACCGTTCGTGAGAATCAGGTACGAAATTTCATAACCCGGAGAAAATTCTTCGAGGAGCGCGCGCTCGCCAGCCTCACCAAGGGCGCGTCGTTCGAAAAGAGCTTCGGCTGCGGCCCGCAGCTCATTCATGTCAGCGCAAATGAAAACGCCCTTGCCGGCCGCCAGGCCATCCGCTTTTAGAACGTAAGGCGGCGCGAAGGCAGAAGCACGTGCGAGGCACTCGTCGACAGCGCTGACGGTAAAAGAGCGCGCCGTCGGAACGCCGGCTGAGATCATAAACTCCTTCGAGAAGATCTTACTGCTCTCCAATTGCGCGGCTTCTTTCGAGGGACCCACAACAGCCACGCCAGCTTTACGCAGAACATCGGAGAGACCGCCCGCAAGAGGAATCTCTGGGCCGATAATGACACACCCAATTTTATTTTCGCGGATGACTGAGAACACTCTTTCGAAATCTGACCATTCGACGTTGTGACATGTGGCTTCTGAGGTCATCCCGTCGCTGCCTGGCAGGGCGTGGACCGCACTGACCGACGAGATCGACTGCTTAAGTGCGCGAACGAGGGCATGCTCGCGGCCGCCTTGACCAATGACTAGGACGTTCATGCATCAACGAGTAACACAAATTTGACCGACGGGCAGCCAATCAATACGCTGATCATCTAACAATTCATTCGAGGTTTCCCTATGAAACAACTGAACTCATCGCCCGAAACGACGATCGTTGTCGTCGGAGCGCAACGCACACCTTTCGGAGCTTTCGGCGGCGGCCTCAAAGACGTCGGCGCAACGCAACTCTCAGTCGCGGCCGGCAAGGCGGCTCTCGAACAAGCGAAGGTCACTGCGAGCGATGTTGGTCACGTCGTCTTGGGAAACGTCGTTCAATCTGGCGCTGATGCGGCGTATGTTCCACGTCATGTCGGCCTCCATCTCGGCGTACCGGTGTCCGTGGGCGCATTGGGCCTGAACCGCTTGTGTGGCTCCGGCTTTCAGGCGTGGGTCACCGCAGCTGAGATGATTCTTTCTGGTGACGCGAAGATCGTTTTGGCGGGCGGAGTCGAACAGATGTCGCAGATTCCCTATGTTTTAAGAGGAGCGCGCTTTGAAGGCTTCAGAATGGGTAACGCGCCCGTCGAAGATTACATGACAAGCGCACTCACGGACGCTTACGCGAATATGCCGATGGCGATCACGGCCGAGAATCTCGCGGAGAAATATAAAATCTCGCGCGAGCAGTGCGATGAGTACTCGCTTCTCTCGCAGAAACGTTACGAAGATGCACGCGCGAAAGGTTATTTCGCAAGCGAGACGACGAAGATCACCGTCCCGACTCGAAAAGGCGATGTCATCGTCGACAAAGACGAACATCCGAAGCCCGACGTCAGTGCCGACAAAATTAAAGCCATGAAGGCGCTCTTCAAGAAAGACGGCACGGTCACGGCAGCAACAGCTTCGGGCATCGTCGATGGAGCGGCCATGTCGGTTTTAATGACAGAAGCCGAAGCTAAAAAGCGCGGGCTCAAACCTCTCGCGAAATTAGTGGGCTGGGCGAGCGTCGGCTGTGATCCAACGATCATGGGAATTGGTCCAGCGGGCGCCATTCGCGAAGCTCTCACGAAGTCGAACTTGAAGCTTGAGCAAATGGATTTGATTGAAGTGAACGAGGCATTCGCCGCGCAATATCTCGCGGTCGAAAAAGAACTGGGCCTCGATCGCAACAAAACCAATGTCAATGGCGGGGCAATCGCGGTCGGCCACCCGCTCGCCGCAAGCGGCACGCGCATCATGAACCACTTGGTCTACGAACTCGAAAGACGCAAAGCAAAGTTCGCTGTTGGCAGCGCCTGCATCGGCGGCGGCCAAGGTATTGCGGTCATCATCGAGCGCGTATAATCGTAAATCGCGAGGAGAATTCACGTGCCTATCGAATCTACCGAAAGCAGTTTTAAACTTCAGGATCGCACGGCTCTCCTGACCGGCCCGTGCAACAGTTTTAACCAAGCAATCGCGGTGAAGCTCACGCAGCTTGGCGCGAACGTCGCGCTTGTCGATCGCAATATCGAGCGCAGCCAACGCTTTGCAAGTCAGCTTACCGATGCGCGCGAGATTAATGAGCGTTATGGGCGAGCGACCGCTGTTCAAGCCGATCTCTCGAAGCCGCACCACGTCCAAGATGCCATTTCTCGTGCAGCCGAAGCTTTCGGAGGCATCGATATCTACATCGACGGCCTGATGACAACCGACGTGAAAAAGTTCAAAGACCCATCTGCTCTCGACGACATCGAGCGCATGATCGACGTCAACTTGCGAGCGCCGCTTTTGATGACCCATGGAATTCTCAGATTTCTCGAGGGTCGAAAACGCGGGCGCATCATTTATCTCATGCACGATATCGTGAGACTGGGTTTAGCGAACAACAGCTTGATGGCTATGTCGAGAACCGGCCTCACTGCTTTCTCGAGAACACTCGCTCGCGAAGTCATGGAGTCGAACATCACGGTCAATTGTGTCGCGATCGGCGTGACTGAAGATTTTTTGATCGGGCAAAATCCGCTGGATGCCACGAAGACATCGATTCAAGAGGCGCAGCAGAAGTTAGCGGCGACTTATCCGCACGCCGTTCTCATGGACACCGAAAAAATTGCGGCGACCGTCGCGTTTTTGGCCTCTCCGCTCGGCGCCGGCATCACCGGCCAAACGATTGCAGTGAGCCAAGGCTTGAGCAGTCTGTCGTGAAATCGTTCGAAGCGCCCGACTTCATGCAAGTGGACGAGCTTCTCACCGAAGACGAACGTCTTGTTCGCAGTACGATTCGCGAATTCGTCAGCGACCGCGTCATTCCGATCATCGACGATTGCTTCGTCAATGACCGGTTCCCGAAAGAACTCGTGCCCGAGCTTGCGAGACTGGGCGTCTTTGGCCCAACGATCGAAGGCTACGGATGTGCGGGCTTAAATTCGACGAGCTACGGCTTGATCATGCAAGAGCTTGAGCGTGGCGACTCGGGCCTAAGAAGCTTCGTCTCCGTTCAAAGTTCGCTCTGCATGTATCCCATTCATGCGTACGGCACGGACGAGCAAAAGAACAAATTCTTGCCGAAGATGGCCCGCGGAGAACTCATCGGATGCTTCGGTCTCACTGAGCCCGATTATGGATCAAACCCGGCCGGAATGGCGACGACCGCGCGCAAAGACGGCGATCATTATGTCTTAAACGGAAGCAAGATGTGGATAACGTCGGGCTCCATCGCCGATCTCGCGATCGTCTGGGCCAAGGTCGACGGCCCCGATCGGCCGAAAATTCACGGCTTCATCGTGGAGAAAGGCGCGCCCGGCTTTACCGCGCGCGATATCCACAAGAAATTCTCTCTGCGTGCGAGTGTTACAAGCGAACTGAACTTTCAGGACTGCCGCGTGCCCGCGAAGAACATGCTAAACGTTACCGGTTTAAAGGGACCGATCGGATGCCTCTTCAACGCGCGCTACGGAATCCAGTACGGCGTCATCGGTGCCGCAATGGCGTGTTACGACGAAGCCTTGAACTACGCGAAGACTCGCATTCAGTTTGATAAGCCAATTGCTTCGTTTCAGTTGGTTCAAGCGAAGCTCGTCAGGCAGTTCACTGAAATTACCCAAGCCCAGCTCCTCGCGTGGCGACTCGGCCGACTCAAAGACGAGAACCGCGCGACTGTTCAGCAAGTGTCGATGGCGAAGATGAACAACGTCAGCATGGCTCTGCGTATCGCTCGCGAGTGCCGCGATATTCTCGGCGGGTCAGGGATCACCCACGAGTACCAATGTGGGCGTCATATGCTAAACTTAGAAAGTGTAAATACGTACGAGGGCACAGAAGACATCCACCGGCTGATTTTAGGCGAACACATCACTGGGATTTCGGCGTACAAATGAAAGACAATCGCAGAGCGAAAAATCTGCTTCAGAAACCTCGGCAACAATTAAAAATCTCGATTTTCTTTTCGAGCGTGATCTCAGTTGCGTTTTGCGCTTTCGTTTTGGCGAACCTGAGCCTACTCCAGAGCAGCATTCTGGTGCTCGCGCAAGATTCTAACTTCACGACGTCGACGATTGATCACATCAATCGCCTTTTTGCGATTATGACACTTGCGACTCTTGTTTTTGCGCTCGCTTCGATCGGCGCGGGATTTTTACTGGGAATCACGATGACGACCCGCATGTTCGGGCCCATTGTTCCGCTCCGTCGTTTGATCGCTTCGTATACTGATGGCGACTACAAGGCTCGATCGTTTCTCCGTAAGAACGACGAATTCCACGAGATCATGCAAGACTTGAACGTCTTGGGCCAGACTCTCGAAGAACGCCATGGCCCGTCTGCCTAAAAAGTTTAGAGCCTTTTCTCCATCATGATTCGGCGAGCCCGCGTGAAGTCTTCGGGTGGCACATACAAGCGCTCGATCCGGCGCGTGTCTTCATACCGCTGGAAAATCTGCGTGCATTGCTCGATCGGCACAGGCTTCTCCTGCAGATCGTATTGATCGACCACGTAGATCGAGAACCCCTGCTCGGCTTGAGTCGCGTGATACTTCGAAAGACGCGCTTTCGAAGACGCATGGATGACCTCAATTCCCTCTGATTCCAATGCCTTTTGCATGATATTCGAACGAGGTGACGTCTCGGTTTCGTGGTGCTCGAACAACATCTTGAACGGATTGCGATCGGCGATTCGCTGCGCCCAACGGTTCGGAACCGAAGCGAGGTGCTCGTACAAAGAGTAATCGGTGCATTTCAAATACTGATCGACCGACGCCGGCAAGAAGTAGGTGCAATCAGGTGAAGTCAGATAACGGTGAAGCATCTCTTCGTAAATGATCGACTTATGGTGGAAATAGACCATCAGATACATATGGTGGCGCGAGATCAGGAAATCGTCGAACGTGTACAGGGCACGGCGGTTCAACGCGAGATGCACGCTGCCTTCGACGACGTGAGAGGCCAAGTTGCTGATCAGCCAGCCTGTCTCGACTTTGCCGTAGTTCGTTCCGCAAAAGTACGCATCGCGCTCGAGGTAATCCA
>CAJYIL010000606.1 GCA_913774795.1 Pseudobdellovibrionaceae bacterium | reverse complement strand
TGGAGTTCAGACGTGTGCTCTTCCGATCTGCCGAGGCATGCAGTTGATCAACGTGTGCCTCGGAGGTTCGCTCTATCAAGAGATCTCCGTGTTTTACGAAGAGTCGCCAGTACTGACCACGCTTCTTCCGCGAAAGCGCATTCAGATTGAGCCGTCTTCGCGTCTGGCATCGATCGTTCAAGCGAGTCGCTTGCGGGTGAATTCGCTTCATTTTCAATCGGTGAAGACGCTCGGCGCAGGACTTCGAATCGTCGCGATCGAGCCAAACGGAGTCGTTCAAGCGATCGAGCACACGGGAGCCTCGTACATCTTGGGCGTTCAGTGGCACCCGGAGTATCTCGCCTTCGAAAAACCTGCGCAGCAACGCCTCTTTAGATCACTCGTGATTGCGGCGGCGGCAGCGCTTCAATCTCCGAATCACGCGGCGGCTCGCGCGGTCACTCCGCCATCGACCGATCAAGAGGCGATCGCCGAAATCTCAAACACCCAAACCGTAGCGATGAGTTGAGACGTCGCGCTTATTGGGCCTTACGGTTTCTCCAAAGAAAATACGCAAAGCCGGAGAGGCTCGCGAAAATGGTCGCAACGAGACCGTAACCGTAACCTTCGCCCGGATACATCGAGTAGTTCAGCCCAAAATAGAGCATCGAAACTTTCCAGATAAACATCGGGACTAACAGCGTTCGGGAAAACGACATGAATTGAGAAAGATCGGGATCGTGTGAAACGACCCGCGGATCATCTTTCGCAGTGGGCACAACGCTCTTTAGGTTCTCATTATTCTCGAAACTCAAAACCGCTTCACCCATTCAATCAAAGCCGAAACCGTTTGACGACCTGTTGATCACAACGTCTCGACGTCGGATCGAAACGTGAAATCTTTCGAGAGGCGTTTTCTGAACCCGACACCCGAGCCCGCGTCTTGCGAGCCGGCGCCGAGTTCGACTGAAGCGCCTCCACCCAAGCCGACCCTTGCGACGACTCGCTTATGCTCGGGATCGTAACCCACCGATTCAATGGGCGTGGCCGCCAAGAAGTAAAGTGAGCCCAAGCCTAACGCGGTGTCAGCAAGAGCCGCCTGCGTGTTCGCACTCGAAGATTTTTCGTCGTCGTTGAGTTCGTAAGGTGGTCGACCGAACAGCAGCACCGAGACAATTTGATTATCATCCAGTGGCGGATCGGAAACGAAACGCACCTGAGGATCCGCGATCTGACCGAGGAGGAGGATCGAAATTGCGTAGTCGCCGTAATTGATACCGATGAGACCATTGAGACGGTCGTCTCCCGACCCGAGAAGATCGACGCGGATGTTTTGCACGATCGCGTTTCGTTTAAAGAGCTCAACTGGCGTGCGACCGACTTCGACCGAGCCGGTCACCGGCGATTTTTCGCCGGTGTGGTCGTCAAACACGACGTCGACCGAAATCGGGATCGCCGATTTCGTCAGGTTCGTCGCGATCTTAATCGCCTCCGGTGATTTCGTGTGAACGTGAATTCGAAACCGAGACGACGAGGGCTCGGTCGTGTCTGTGAGTTTCTCGCGGACGACTTTTTGATTGATGGGTCCGAAGCGCGTATCAGGTTTGAAAGCCGGCGGCGCGCGAAGCTCAAAGCGCGGGGCTGACAACATCAACTGCAAGATCGCCAGATCGATATCGGTATCGGGCTGAAGAGAACCTTTGACGGGCGCAAGTTTCGTCGTGCCCGTCATGTCCAGGTGAACCGACTGAAAATCAGAATCGAGCCGTGAAGACGCCTGATAAGAAATCGACCCGCCTCTGTTTGAGAAGTCGACGTTCGCTTGAATCCCGATCGCTCCATCGAGCGTGTTCAGAGGCGCCGGGATGGCGTACGGCGTGACCTTGAGAAGCTGCGTGATCTGTTGAAACTGCGGGACGACCG
>CAJYIL010000605.1 GCA_913774795.1 Pseudobdellovibrionaceae bacterium | reverse complement strand
TCAACATGCTCGCGTTCTTCATGATGAGCTTGATCTTCATCGCGATGGTTCAGACACACAACAATTTAAAAGACATCGCGCTCGAACAAATGAGCGCGGAGGGCGGCTTCGCCGGTAGCGATTACCTCGTCACAACCGTTTTAAAGAACACATCGGACCAACCGCGCTTCAACTTGGAGTGTTCGCTTCGTCGCCGGAGGCCAAAGTCGCTCTACGAAAATGTCCACCCCCTTTTACCGCGCAGCTTTTTGAAATTGCGTGCGAGCTACGAAGCGAATCGGCGCGGCCGCTATGTCCTCAAGGATGTTCGCGTCTCGGCGGTTTTTCCGCTCGGACTTTTTCGCGCGTGGATTCTGTTGCCCGGTGAAACCATCGTTTTCGTTTACCCGAAACCGCAAGGCTCTCATCTGCTGTCCCGATCTCACGCTGAAGACGATCACGACGTCGGCCTCCATGCTTTGAAAGGCGGAGACGATTTTTACGGTCATCGCCGATTCGAAGCGGGAGATACTCCCTCGCATATCGACTGGCGTGCGCGGGCGCGCGGACGCCCTCTACTCATTAAAGAGTTCAATCAAGGCAGTCCTTCACCACGTATCCTCGATTGGTACGCCCTCAAGCATCTTGATACCGAGGCCCGACTCTCGCAGTTGGCACTGTGGGTCCAAGAGGCGTCGAGTTCACGTGAAGTCTTCGCGCTTCGCCTGCCACATCAAATGATCTCTGCTTCAACCGGCTTTGCACATACCCAGCGGTGCCTTGAGGCGCTCGCTGTTTTCGACGGAGACGCTCATGCGCAAGCTAGTTGAGAGTCTCTTCGATTCGGGCGCGCGCGAGCAGGCTTGGGACAAAAACCTTCAGCTGCTGCTCGTGCTTATCATCGCCTTTAACATCTTGCCGCACATGAGCGAGATTCCCCTCTGGACAACGCTTGTCTCGTTTGCGTTTTTGATCTGGAAGCTTCTTTCGCTCTACAGAAATGTGCCGCGGCCGCCCCGGTGGCTGCTCTACCCGGTCGCGCTCGCCTGCAGCATCGGCGTGTTCTTCAACTATGGTTCGATCATCGGGCAAGAGCCAGCTGCCGCATTACTCGTGGTTCTCGCGAGCGCCAAACTTCTTGAGACCAACCGCTACCGTGACGCCATGTTTGTGATCTTCACCTCATTTTTCTTGTTGATGGCACACCTGCTTGATTCGCAAACGATCTCAACGACCATCTACATGGCTCTGGACGTCATGCTCATCACGGCATTGATGTTTCAATTGCACAAACAGGAACGCCGTCGCTCGGCCCGTTCGTTTAGGCCCGTGATGAGAACACTCGGCCTCGCGATTCCGGTTTGGGTGTTTTTATTTATAGCTTTTCCCCGCTTCTCGGCCGGCCTGTGGGGCCAACAACTTCAGAACGACGGCAGCGGGTCGTTCGCCGAAGACCTCGACCCGGGTTCCATCGAGTCTCTCGTCAACAGCGACGAAACTTCGTTTCGGGTCAAGTTCGACGGTAAAGTCCCGTCTCTCGCCGATCTTTACTGGCGCGGCGGTATCCTCACTGAAAACCACGGACTTCTCTGGAAAAAAGCAAAAGAGCGACTCCCTTCGCAAGACATTCTCGTGCCTCAGGCCCCTCGCGACACAAGTCGTGACATCCGCTATCAAGTTTATCTCGAATCGCGATTTCAACAGTGGATCTTCGCCCTCGATTATCCGGTTGCCGTGAGTCTTCGACAGCGACCGAACGTCGCTCTCCGAAAAAAAGCCGGCTTCATCTACGAAAACACCCGCCCCAGTTCAACCCAAACGATTTACGAAGCGATCTCCACACGCGTCTCGGCCTCCCAGCGCCTCCTCGACGATGAGCGCGAACGACTTCTTCAAGTGCCCGATGACACCGATCCGCGCGTGAAAGAGTTGGCGCTTCGTTTGGCGGAGGAGGCCAAAGCGATTCCGGCATCAAATCGGCTCCCGACCTACGCCGATCGCCTCGCGTTTCGGGTGCAGGAATGGTTCGATCGCCAGGGCTTCCGATACACGAAATCACCGGGCCCCATGCAGGGTCGCAATGGCTCCGAACAACTCGCCGATTTTCTCTTTAAGAAAAAGGTCGGCTTCTGTGAACACTACTCCGCCGCGTTCGCAACACTCATGCGCGCCGCGGGAGTTCCGGCCCGGGTGACGGTCGGGTTTTTAGGAGCCTCGCGAAATGCGTACTCCGACTATTATTTGATCCGCGATCTTGACGCTCACGCGTGGGCCGAGATCTGGAGAGCCGATGAAGCCAAAAGAGGAGTGGGCTCTTGGGTCCGTGTCGACCCAACCTCGCTCATCGCTCCCCTTCGTTTGCAAATGGGAGGCGACTTTAACCTGTTGGACCCTGCGTTTTTCCGCAAGGACTTATCGCAGGCCGAAGCCGAACTCACGCTCCGCATGAAGAATAGTCGCTGGTTCCATCAAGCCTCGATGGCGTGGGATGCCCTTCAGATGAAATGGATTTCGTTCTTGAACGAATACGATTTCGAATTCCAGAAATCGTTTCTCGAA
This sequence comes from Pseudobdellovibrionaceae bacterium, assembly GCA_913774795.1. Lineage (GTDB taxonomy): Bacteria > Bdellovibrionota > Bdellovibrionia > Bdellovibrionales > JAMPXM01 > CAJYOV01. The sequence continues at coordinate 5,009 of CAJYIL010000605.1, read as the reverse complement.
GCACTCGGTTTCAAGCACGTGACTCGCCTGATGCTTTTAGCAATTGCGGGAATCGGGGTCGCTGTTTTCAGTTTAGCTCTTCGGTTTGCGCTGAGAAAGCGCGCTCACAGAGTCGACCCGGTGATCGTCGCGTGGCGGCAGCTCTGCAAAAAATTGGATCGCGCGGGAGTCAAAAAGGCGGCCCACGAAGGCCCCCTTGATTTTACCGACCGCGCCGCTGCTCGGTTCCCGCACGAAGCTGGCGAACTTCGGGCGTTGGGTGAGCAGTATGCGGCTCTTCGTTACGGGCCGAAGACGGAGCGCTCGAGTTTAAGCGATTTCCGGCGCTCCGTTCGATCTCTGAAACTTAAAGCTGACCCGCCATCTTCACCAGCGTCGTGAAACGCTTGCGCGCGGTGATGAGCGCAGCCGCTCCGCGATGATCATGCTTGATCGAGAGATTCTTGATGAACGGCGCAAGCTCCGAATCCATCACGGGCTTCACACCGATGCTTGTCAGCATTTTGCGTGTCTCCAAAGCCTGGAGAATGAAGTTCGAGAGGTTCTCAAGCTCTGCCGCTTGGAGGCCGGTCACATCGGCGTCCCACTTCGTTCCCATCATTCCGCCCATCAGCTTGTTGAAGCCGAGAGCGAGATTGTTACCGACACCCTTCACGGCTTGATCCTTAAGTTTACCGATCACGCCGGCGATCAAAAAATTATGGCGCGCTTGAAGAAGTCTCAGCGCGGCTCTGTTGTTCGCGATCACCATCTTTTGCCATGGCTTCAATGGTTGGCCTGCTTTGTTCGCCAAGTAGGCTTCAATGATGAGCGATTGAACGCTCGCAACCGAGATCTTTTGATTGACCGGCTGACCCACGTTGATTTTCGCGAGCGTATTTTTTTGGATATCGTGAACGGCGTTCATCGCGTACGCCATCGCGTCGAAATCAGCGTCCATCAATGAGCTTGAGCTTGGTGCGACATACGAGGGTGCGAGCGCTCGCGCGTATTCGTTCTTGCTTGTGACCGACTTCAACTTAGCGAAGTACTCTTCAAGTGCGATCTTGAACATGTCATCTCTTGTAGCGAGAGTATCGTTGCTACAAAGGCCCCACATGTTGAACTCGAGACCGACCGTGAAGAGAACGGCGTCAGCCACTTTGATTTCGATTTCAGTCTCTTTGCGGAGCCCGTCGAACCCCTTCAAGCGCATATCGGCGGCTTGCGGATTACGGCTCTGGCAGAGCCCGGTCGTCGTGGCGTCCATCGATTCCATGTTCTTCGACATGGACTTCATTCGCGAATTCGTCTCGACCAGATTGGTCTCGGTGATTTGCCCCAAGTGATCCATCTTGTTAGCGAGAGCCGCCGTATTCGCCTTCATGACGTCCATCGAGGACTTCATATCGGTGAGAGAGTCTGCCATGAGCTTGGTGGTTTTCGTCATTTCTTGCATCGATTCGAGCATCGACTGCATGGAATCGTTCATCGAACCCGTGGCTTTACCCATTTTATTCGTTGTTTGATTCATCTGGCGCGTTTCATCGCGCATGTCGCGCGTGATGTCTCGCATCTCGTTGGTTGTCGCCTTCATTTCGTCGAGATCTCGGGCTTGCTGACAAGCCGCGAGTGTCAAAATCGTAGACGCGAAGACGCAAAATGCCGGTAAACGAACGATGTGAAGACGCATAACACACTCTCATTTCGAACTGGGTTCATCTCTCAACTTCGGTTCGAATGAGTTGCGGATTCTGTGCCGAATCCAAGGCCTTGAGCTAGAGTGACTGGAGTTCTTCAGTTGCCTCTTCGTGCCGTTCGAGAAAGCTGAGATACTCGGTCTCGGCTTTCTCGATTTGCCCTTGAGTCTCTCCCAGCTCTTTGGCTTTCGCTGCCGCAGCTGGACCTGCGAGAGTCATCAGTTCTTCGGTTAAAGAAAGAATTCGCTCGCGCAGATCTTCCATCTCGCGATCGAGTCGCGCCGTTTCCTTCTCGCAAGTTCGAAGTTCCTTCTCGAGAAATTTCTTGCGCTCTTTGTAATTGAACCGCTCAGGCGCTGGCGCTTCACCGATCGAGAGATCGCGGGCTCCCGCATGCACTTCGGCGTCAGTCACGGTTCGTTCAGACAAAGCGCCCTTTTGGACCGACCACACGTATTCGTCGTACGTGCCGGGGTAGTAGTCGGCGCGGCCGTCGTGAATTTCGAGGATTTTCGACGCTGTTCGGCCGACGAAACCGCGATCGTGCGAGATGATGACGAACGCGCCGGCATACGAAGCGAGAGCTTGGGTCAGCGCTTCGACCGTGTGAAAGTCGAGATGGTTGGTCGGCTCATCGAGCAAAAGAAGCGACGATTTTTTGAGAAGCATACGGCCGAGCGCTACGCGTGATTTTTCTCCACCCGACAGCACCTTCACTTTTTTCTCGACGTCATCGCCACCGAAAAGAAGCGAACCTGCCAGGTCGAGGATCTCTTGCCGGGTGGTCTCGCGAGGCGCTTCGGCAGACATCGCGTCGAAGACCGAGTCGTTCGGGTTTAATCGTTCGGCGACGTGCTGTGCGTAATAGGCGACCTGCACGTCACCTCGTTGCACGCTTCCTCCGAGCGGCAAAAGTTCGCCCGAGAGCGCTTTCAGGAACGTGGATTTACCAGCGCCGTTGTGCCCGACAACGCCCAGATGATCGCCTTTTTCGAGAACGAAATCGATGTCGCGCAACACCGTTTTAGGCCCGTAGCCGAGCGAGACTTCGCTCATGCGCAAAATCTCTCGCGGACTGCGAGCGGGCTCCGGCAAACGAATCTTCGCCGAACCCGGGAGCGCTTTGACTTCGATGATCTCCATTTTATCAAGCTGCTTGAGTCGCGATTGAACTTGCCGAGCTTTCGTGGCCTTGGCGCCGAACTTTGCGGCGAACTCAAGGACGGTCGCGCGTTTGGCGGCTTGCGAGGCCGCCGCGCGTTCGAGTTGTTCGCGAAGCATTTCTTTTTGTTCGAAGTAGTCGTCGATGTTTCCCGCAAACTTGGTCATCTGCCCGGCTTCGATCTCGAGAATGTGATCGGTCACGCGGCGGAGAAATTCGCGATCGTGTGAGATAAGTAAAAACGCGGACGATGTTTCGAGCAAAAACTTTTCGAGAACGACGAGCGTTTCGAGATCGAGGTAATTCGTCGGTTCATCGAGCAACATCAAATCCGGCTTCGAGGCGAGCAGATGAAGAAGCTTTGCGCGCATCCGGAATCCGCCACTCAGCGACGAAACCTTCTCACCGAATCGTTCAATGGGCAGTCCGAATCCCGGCGCCAGTTGCTTGAGTTCCCATATCGGAGTCTGTGTCTGCGACGTGAGAAAACTCTCGATCGTTTCGTCCGACGACCAGTGATCTTCTTGCGCGAGATAGCCGAGGCGAAGACCGTTCATGCGCACGATTTGCCCGGAGTCGAGAGACTCGGTCCCGACCAAAATCTTGAAAAGCGTGGTTTTACCCGCCCCATTGGGGCCGATGACCCCGACCTTTTCTCCCGCGTTCACGGCAAACGACGCCTCATCGAAGAGCGTTCGTGCGCCCCATCCTTTTACGCCGTTCTGAAGTTGCAGCAAATTGCTCACTCGGATCTCACCTAAAGTCCGTGGCGGCGCGTTTGCATCGCTTCGCCTCCGTACGCCTGTGTACAAAACAAAAACTGCACCGTCATAAATCCTCTGCGATTATCACAACAGCAGACCTAGCGGTGGCAAACGATCACGGAGGATCGAATGCGCTCAGAAAACGAATCGACATCACAGATCACTATTCTCACTCCCGAGCATCTCTCTGGTGCTCAGCGCGTGTACATGACCGCGCATTCGTCTTGCGCAATGTGCGATACGAAACTCGAAATCCGCCACGAAATCAATCAAATCGAGTTCAAGATCAAAGAAGAAGCGCACTGTCCGAGCTGCGGCATCCGCGTTCGTTCAGCTCACCACGTTCTGCACTGATCCTCTCCTCCCGCCAAAACGACGACAGTCGTCATTTTTGACTCTTCGAGCGTCAGAATCTTGACGTGGGCCTCCTCACGTCGCCACACTCGACGTCTATGAAAAAACTCGTCCTTATTGCCGCTCTTTTGATCACATCTTCATTCGCGCAGAACTCACACGCCGAGCTCAATGCCGATCCGGCTGCGAAACCAAAATCTGAGAATCTCAAAGACGACGCCAAAGACGTGAAAGCCGACGCTCAACAAAAAGCAGCGGTGAAAGACGAGAAGAAATCCTCAAAATCTAAAAACCAGAAAGATGCCGCAAAAAAAGAGACGGCAAAAAAGGAAGCTAACGTGAGCGATACAACAAAGCCAGTCGTCGTGATGGAAACATCACTTGGAAAAATTGAAATCGAACTCGATGGAGAAAAAGCGCCGATCTCGACGAAGAACTTTCTTCGTTATGTCGACGAGAAATTCTACGACGGTACGATCTTTCACCGCGTGATTAAAGATTTCATGATTCAAGGTGGCGGTTTCACGAAAGACATGAACCAGAAATCAACTCATGAGCAAATCAAGAACGAAGCCGCGAACGGCTTGAAAAACACTCGCGGCACCGTCGCGATGGCGCGCACGTCGGTCGTCGATTCAGCAACCGCACAGTTCTTCATCAACACTGTCGATAACGGATTCTTGAATTACCAATCTCCGGATCCTCGCGGTTTCGGGTACGCGGTTTTCGGTCACGTCACGAGCGGCATGGATGTCGTCGACAAAATCCGCGCGGTCTCGACGGGTAATAAAAACGGCATGGGCGATGTCCCGACCGAGACCGTTGAAATCAAATCGGTTCGCCGCAAGTAAGCCGGTCGGCGAACAGGTCTAGTTCTGTCAGGATTCAAACCAGGCGCGCCCGAAGTGGCGCGTCCGGTCTTGGCGAAAACCCGCTGCGCCGCTATTCTCTAAGCTTACGTGGAACACCTGATAACGACGTTCTTTTCGCAGTACGCTTATTCGCCGTGGCTCGTCTACAGCGCGATCTGCTTGTTTATGCTCCTGAGCG
>CAJYIL010000604.1 GCA_913774795.1 Pseudobdellovibrionaceae bacterium | reverse complement strand
GTGGTCTAAGATGGGAAGATATTGATTTTGAGGCGCTGACGGTTCGCATTCAACGCACGATTGTTTGGGATCACAACACGCACGTAGCACGAGAGAAGGATTGCCCGAAGAACGGTAAGGAACGCGTCTTAGCGCTTCCTGAAGTTCTTTCGGAAGAATTGCTGAAACTTAGAGCGATGAGGCGCTTTGGGGTGAAGCTCGTTTTCCACTTTGAGGGTGAGCCATTCATTCGTAAGAGTGTCGGAAACGCCTTTAACCGTGCGCTTGATGAGTGCGGAATCTCTTATGTGAGAGGCACGCACCTTTTACGTAAGACGTCGGCGACCCAGGCAAATGCGATCACAGGCGACTTCTTCGCCGTTAGCCAGAACCTCGGACATAGCTCCGTCGAAGAGACGAAGCGATACGTTGAAGAGGTCGGCGAAGGTAAACGCAAAGTTGCTCAAGCGCTCGATACAGTTGCTAGGTCCGTGTTGAACAAAAGGGCTTGACCCGTATAAACCCGCAAGGCTTCGAAATGCAAAACAGACAGAGATCTGAGCGATTCAGATTCCGTCGTGATTTCAGTTATTTAGTTTTAATTTTTGATTTTTTTTAGAGTTAAAATGGCGGGGTGGACGGGACTCGAACCCGCGGCCTCCGCCGTGACAGGGCGGCGTTATAACCAACTTAACTACCACCCCGCAAAGAGTCAGATAGAAGTTCTCGGTAACGAGAGACGTCAGTTATAGGGGTCCATCGTGTCACAATCAATAATTAATTCAGCGGGATACACAAAAATCTTTTGCTGAAACTTTGAGCGAAACAAACCGTAGCTCGCCTATTCCCCGTGCAAATGCCGGCTTAAGAGCTCGATCTCCAACGATTTTCCGACCAAACGGACCCCAAGCCTTTTTAGCAAATCAGCAGAGTTCGTTTAACTCCGTGCACGTTTTCCGCTGCCGGAGTCGATGAGAGCCAGAAGCTGTTAGGTTGACGCCAGGGAGGTCATTCACACGATGCCGAAGTCTTATGTTCCCGATCAATTCCGGCTCTTGGTTGAAGAGGTTAAAGACTTCGCGATCTTTATGCTCTCCCCTGACGGCATCGTCTCGACCTGGAATGACGGCGCCAGCCGAATCAAACAATGGACGGCCGAAGAGATAATCGGCCAGCACTACCGCATTCTGTACCGCGAAGAAGATCAAAAGCTCGGCCGGCCTGAGCGCAATATTCGACTCGCGATCGAACAAGGCCGGCACGAGGAAGAATGGTGGCGAGTCCGTAAAGACGGAACACTTTTTTGGGCCGAGGCTGTTCACACACCAATCTACAGCTCAGATGGTCAACTGGTGGGAGTCGCGAAGACCGTTCGCGATTTGACCGAACGAAAAAAATACGAAGAGACTTTGAAGGCCGCGCGAGACGAAGCCGAGAGAGCCAGCGTCGCGAAAACCACTTTTCTAGCCAACATGAGCCACGAGATCCGCACGCCGCTTAACGCGATCATGGGGTTCGTCGAAATGCTGCGTGACTCCGACGTGACGGCAGAAGAAAAAGCGCTTCGTTCGGAGATTGTCGAAAGAAACGCAGAAGTGCTCACACGCTTGATTGATGACCTTCTCGATTTTTCGAAAATCGAATCCGGAAAAATCGATTTTGAAATCACGCAAGTGCCCGTCAGAAACCTGATCTCGGAAATCG